>JALOCB010000008.1 GCA_023227985.1 Candidatus Omnitrophota bacterium
GCTCAACACAACCGCCAGGCATTTATCGCATATCCGGTTGTGCGTGGGATCCCGTCCTACGGACTGTGAATAATTCCAACAGCGTTCGCATTTGGTTCCGTCGGCCTTAAGCGCCTGAAAAGCGATATCGGGATAATTAGCGTCCGCCGCCGCCGAATGGTCGATAACCCCGGCGAGTGTTATATCAACACGCGAAACCTTGAATATCTCGGGCAATTCCGCCTTCAGGCTGTCTAAATATTTATACCAGGATTCACTCTTTGTCAATACATTTATTTTAGCGTCGAAAGAACTGCCGATCATTCCGGATACGCGTTTGCCTTCCAACATCCCGGTAACAGTGGGAATAAGCCGCATAATATCATTAAATCGTTCGCAGTCGGCCTTATCCTGTTTTTGCCCCGCGCGATCCCCGGCCATAACAGGCCAACCTGCAAGATGCACGCTGACCAACCCCTTATCAGTCTTTTCTTTCGGCATATGCATCCAGATATCCTCGGCGGTGAACGCCAGTACCGGCGCCATAAGCCTGGTCAAAGAATTCACTACTGTATACAGAGCGGTCTGCGCCGCCCTTCTTTCCGGCGAGTCTTTGCCGGCGGTATAAAGCCTGCCCTTGACCATATCCAGGTAATACATAGAAAGGTCCTCGTTGCAGAAATCATATATGCCTTTATAGGCCTTTTGGAAATCAAACTCATCATAACTGCGGCTGACCTGCGACTGGACTTCCTCCAGCCTGCGGATTATCCATTTATCGATATTCCGGAATGCATCAATGTCCGCCCGGCCCTGATCCGGGTCAAAATCGTAAAGGTTGCTCAAAATGAACTTCGCGGTATTGCGGATCTTGCGGTACGCTTCGGAAAGCCGCAGGAGTATCTGCTCTGAGATCCGGATATCCTCGTTATAATTGCTGGACGCGGTCCATAACCTGACGATGTCCGCGCCGGACTTTTTGATGATATCCTGCGGGGGTATCACATTGCCCATAGATTTGGACATCTTCCTGCCCTCGCCGTCAACCACGTGGCCGTGGGTCAGCACGGTTTTAAAAGGGGACTGCCCTTCAATGCATATAGCCGGAATAAGCGACGACTGGAACCAGCCGCGATGCTGGTCAGAACCTTCCAGGTACAATTCGCTGGGAAATCCCAGATAAGGCCTCTTGCGCAAAACCGCCTGATGGCTGACCCCGGAATCGAACCAGACGTCGAGTATATCCACGCCCTTGGTGAATTCTTTACTGCCGCACTTGGCGCAAGCCAAACCTTGCGTCAGATAATCCTTAATATCACGGATAAACCAGCAATCAGTGCCCTCATCAGCGGTGAACTGCCGGAATTTTTCAATAACGTTAAGGTCCAGTATTTCCTCGCCGCAGTTTTTACAGATCACCGATGGGATAGGCACGCCCCAATAACGCTGGCGGGACAAACACCAGTCCGGCCGCAGGCCGACCATCGCCGAAATCCGCTCCCTGCCCGCCTCGGGGACAAAGGAGATATTGTCTTTTATCTCTTTAAGCACCTTTTTGCGCAGGTCGTCGTGGTCGATCTTCAGGAACCACTGGTTGGTCGCCCGGAAGATGATCGGTTTCTTGCAGCGCCAGCAATGCGGATAAGAATGCTGAAAATTCTCCGATAACAACAAATCGCCCTGGGCCTGAAGCTTTTCGATGATCAGTTTATTGGCGTCATAGACATGCATGCCTTTAAATTCGCCGGCGCTCTCGTCAAAATTACCCCTTGTATCGACGGGCATAATGATCTCGAGTTTATACTTTAACCCGGTCATATAATCATCAGCCCCGTGGCCCGGAGCAGTATGGACCAGGCCGGTCCCATCTTCATCTGAGACGTAATCCGCCAGGACGACCTTGCCTTTGCGCAGCCCGAACGGGTGGTCATAAACCAGGCCTTCCAGGTCTTTGCCCTTGATCTCTCGAATAACCTCGTAATTAGCAATGCCCATTTTCCCCAAAACATGTAGCCGGACATTGGCCACAACAAGATTCCCCTTATTTGTCTTTATATAGGAATAAACAAAATTCGGGTTGACCGCTACCGCCACATTGGCTATCAGCGTCCAGGGCGTAGTGGTCCAGATAACCAGGCAGCTCTCTTTCAAAAACGCCTTATTCTCTTCAAGCTTGAATTTAACAAAAACCGACGGCGAGGTATGGTCTTCATGTTCCACCTCCGCCTCGGCCAGGGCAGTCTCGCATTTATAGCACCAGTTAACCGGTTTTAAACCGCGATAGACATAACCATTCTTGACCAGGGTCGCGAAAGACGCCACAATCCCCTCTTCGTATTCACGGCTTAAAGTCAAGTATGGATTATCCCATTCGCCCAAAACCCCCAGCCGCTTGAATTCCTCGCGCTGCAAGGAAACGTATTTCATGGCGTAATCGTGCGCCTTTTTGCGGAACTCTACCAGGTCGATCTGGTACTTATTTATCTTGAGCTCCTTAAAAAGCGCGTGCTCTACGGGGAGCCCATGGCAATCCCATCCCGGCACATACGGGGAATCAAAACCGCGCATGGTCTTGTATTTAACCACAAAATCCTTGAGGGTCTTATTCAAGGCATGGCCTATATGGATATTGCCGTTGGCGTAAGGCGGGCCGTCATGCAAAACGTATTTCGGTTTGCCTTGCGATTTCTTGCGGATCAAGCCGTATAGACCTTGTTCCTGCCATGCCTTGAGGAATTCAGGCTCGCGCCTGGGCAGATCGCCTTTCATCGGGAAATCGGTCTTGGGCAGATTTAAAGTGTTTTTGTATTCCATTTTATTTTATGTACTTTCCTATGATCGGTTTAAGGTCTTTTTTGGTCTTTGCCGGGACCGCTTTCGGGTCTGTGGCAAATGCGTACTTAAGCGCGTCGGCGCAATTACAGCTCCTCTGCATTGGTATCTCCTGGATCAGCTTCTTGATCACCTTCTTGGAATTCTCCACATTAAGCCGGAAATTCTGGCTGACCATATCCATTGAAACCTCTTCCCCGCTCTCGTACCAGCAATCGTAGTCGGTGATCGAGGCTAAAGTGACATAACAGATCTCCGCTTCCCTGGCAAGTTTGGCCTCGGCCATATTGGTCATTCCGATTATATCCATACCCCAGTTGCGGTAAAGGCGGGATTCCGCCTTGGTCGAAAACGCCGGGCCTTCCATATTTATGTAATTGCCGCCATTATGCGCTCTCAGCCCCAGGGACTTCACGCAGTTATAGACCCTGTCCCTTGTGTCATTGCATATCGGGTCGCCGAAAGCGATATGCCCGACGACACCATTGCCGAAAAAGGTCATCTTCCTGGCCTGGTTGGTCCGGTCCACGAACTGGTCCGGCAGGACAAACTCAAGCGGTTTGAAATCCTCTCTCAGGCTCCCGCAGGCAGTCACTGAAATCATCTTGGATACGCCGAGTTTTTTCATGCCGTAAACGTTCGCCCGGTAATTAACCTCGCTGGGAAGTAAACGGTGATTTCTGCCATGGCGCGGGAGAAAAACAACCTCCTTGCCGCCAAGAGCTCCGATAATAAATTTATCCGAAGGCTTGCCGAACGGCGTGGCTAACGCCACTTCCTTTATTTTCTTGATCCCGTCAATGTTGTATAACCCGCTTCCGCCGATGATCCCTAACCTTGCCATATGATGTTATCCTTTTATTTAGCCAATTCGCCTGCCCGTTTCAAAGCCGCCTGCGCCGCCTCTTCCCAGGTGCCTTGGGCGTGTAAAACTTTTAATGCGGCTTCTGTGGTGCCGCCTTTAGAAGCGACCTGCTTTGCCAGCTCGCCCGGCGCTATCTTTGTTATCCGCAGCACGCTCAGGCTGGCATTGACCGTGCCGGCTGCCAGAAATGCCGCGTCCTCGCGGTTAAAACCCACCGCTTCCCCTGCCCGTTCCAGCCGTTTCATCAGATCATGCCGGGTATGCTCCGGGATATTCAAAGGATCGATCTGGTTGCTATCGATAAAGTCAAAAACATACCCCGGGCCGCTGCCGGATATGGCGGTAACCGCGTTCATCATATTCTCTTCGACTACGCGGGTCACGCCCAGATACGAAAACAGGTCCTGGCTGAAAATAAGGTCATCCTCCGAAGCGAACGCTCCCCGGGACAGGCAGGTGACCGACTCCCTGATCTTTGCCGCGAGATTCGGCATAACCCGGATCACCCTGACTTTGCCCAGGACCTTTTCTATGTGTTTTGTAGTGATGCCGGCGGCGATGGAGATCACCAGCTGCGATCTCAAACATCCTCGGAGCTCTTTTAACGCGTGTTCAAAATCCTGGGGTTTTACCGCCAGGATCAGGGCTTCGCTTTTATTTACCAGACCCCGGATATCCGCGGCAGCTTTTATCTCCGGCCCTTTTACCGCCTTGGTTTTATCCTTATCAAAAACTAAAATATCGTATTGCGCGGCAATGCTTTCGGCGATCGCCGAGCCCATATTCCCATAACCTATAATGCCTATTTTATTCATAGTTTCCTCCCGTCATTGGAATATCGCCCGGCCGATCCTGACCATTGTGGAGCCCTCTTCCACCGCTACTTCAAAATCATCGGTCATCCCCATTGAAAGTATATCTAAACCCGGAATCGTATCCTGAAGTTCCCTTAACTTCCGAAAATACGGTCTGACCTTCTCAGGGTCATCCACTGCCGGGGCTATGGTCATCAGCCCCAGAACCTTTATATTCTTCAAGCCGGCTATGGCCTTAACCAGGGCTTCTAATTCATCGGGCTTTACTCCGAATTTCGAAGCCTCCGCAGAGGTATTCACCTCGACCAGGATATCCTGGATCTTGCTGATCTTCGCCGCCTGCTTATCCAGCTCCGCCGCAAGTTTAAAACTATCGACCGAGTGGATAAGATCGAAGGTCTTTACTGCGTCTTTCGCTTTATTGCTTTGCAGATGTCCGATCATATGCAGGCTGACAGCCGAACGCCGCAAAACGGGATCCGCCAATTTAGAAAGAGCTTCCTGCACCTTATTCTCGCCTATAACCAAAACGCCTGAAGCAATAGCCTCATTGACCTGTTCTACCGTCCGGTTCTTGGTCACAGCCACCAGGGTAACCCCGGCAGCCGGCCTGCCTGACCTGGCGCAGGCTGACGCGATACGTTCCTTAATACCGGCAATGGCGTCAGGCATCATTTTAACTCACGCTAAATTAAGATGTTATTATACAAACAGACCTTTTCAAGGTCAACATAAAAAACCGCATAAAATTCGTTATAGACCGGAATAACGGCAGCTATTTTCATACTGCCTGATCACTTTTTTCATCAGAAATATTCCCGGTATATCTCACTGGCTTTATAGATCAACCTGGCCAGAAGATTATTGGGATACGGCCCGGGCATAGCCGAGGTTTTGGGAAGATACCCCGGCAATCCCTTGGCGACCATCCCCATAGCCGTAACATAGGCAAGATATTTATGGCCGGATAGCTCCGGGTTATTATTGAGGAACCGCGTAAGCGCGGGGTGGGAGATCCTTCCTAATTCAACCGATATCCCCAGGATCGACTCCAGGCTTTCCAGGAATCCTTCCTGCTGCATCGTCTTTCCGGTAACGATGAAATTATTGATGTCGGAAAGATAAACGTTCTTCTCAACGGCATCCTTGATCGACTGGCACATTGACTTGGCCTTTGAGGTTATTATCTCGCAGACCAGCCGCTGTTTTATCGGCCGATAATCATTGTCCCTGCGGATAAGCACTTCCTTGTCTTCCCGCATCAGGCTGCAGTTGCCGATCACCCCCTGCTCGACCTTGATATCTTCAGCCAGGCTTAACGGTATATTCAACGAATCCGCCAGGACAGTTGAGAAATCATTGCCGCCCATAGGGAATATCTGGAGGTTGCGCAGGATCCCGTCTTTGAAAATAAGCAGTTCGGTTATATCGCTGCCGAAGTCGCAGATAACATTGGTCCCGTTCTTAAGTTCCGGGGAAAAAATCGCCTCGCTGGTGGCCAGCCCTGAGAATGTCAGTTCTTTCGCCTCAAAACCGGCCTGGTTCAATACGTGGGTTATCGTCTGAACCGAAGCGAGTTTGGCGCAGATAAGAAAAAGGTCCACCTCCAGCCTGTGGCCGTAAAGCTCGATAGGATTGGCGATACCGCTTTTATGGTCCACCGCGTAACTGAAAGGTATCTGGTGGATTATCTCATCGTCGATATTCGAGCCTAATATCCTGGCCTGTTCGATGACCTTATCTATGTCGGTCGAGGTGATCACCTTGCTGCCGCGCTGCGCCAAGGGGATGACGCCCCGGCTGTGTTTGGTGATTATATCTTCTCCGGATATGTTCGTATATACCGACTTTATCCTGATCCCGGACCTGGCTTTCAATTCTTTGATGACCCGGCCTACAGCGTCAACCAGCTCTATTGAATCCACGATCGCGCCGTTCTTCACCCCGGCCGAAGGTTGAGTGGTGAAACACATACTGATTATCTCGCCATTCCTGATCTGGGCCAGGATAGCCGATATCTTGCTCGAACCTATATCCAAGGCACAAATATAATTATTCATACTCCCCTGTTCACATCCTCTCTCTGAACTTTATGACCGGTTCCTGGAACCTGAGATCGATATAAGTTATGTTAGCCAGGTTATTCCGCACCTGGACAAGCAAATTAGCCAAGAGCCTGAGCTTGCCGTCAATGCCGTCCCGGCCGACCTTAATCTCCATCTCCCGGCTGAAATATGCTGAATTTTTCTCCTTAGTATAATCCGATTTCCCCGCCGGCACAAGGATAAAGATCGCCGCGCTGCTCAAGCTTGACACATCCACCCGGCTGATCCGGTAATTCCTTAACGCGGGGTTAGAGCCGGCTTTCTTGATTATATCCAGCGCCAGGCGCGCCTCCTCCGCCTCGATCCTTCTGCCGTACTTGGCCCCAAAGACCTTACGCTCTATGCCGGATATCAACGGCGGATCAATGGCTTCGGCCGACGTATCCGCTGGCCTCTCGAACAGAACCATATTTTCGTCGATATAAAAGAACCGCGAGGTTTTTATACAGGCCAACGCCTTGCGCTGCAGAAAATCCACGAATAACCGGTCCGGCAAGAACCGGGTTATCCATATTTTTTTATAATTAGGATAGGACCTGGATACGCGCGAGGCCTCCCGGGCCAGATCGATGGTAAAGATATTCCTGCCTTTCAGGTACGAAAAATCCCCGTTCTCCTCCAGGGTGATGCTGTTGCCCTGGCGCAGGACAATCTCCTTTACCTTGAAATATTCCAGCCCCTTAAGCTGCTCATATCCGTAGATCAAAACCGCAATAACCGCCATACCGCAGATAAGCTTGATTACAGTCAATTTATCGAGCTTCATCTTTATGCGCGGAAAAGAAAAGGGGAATCTTAATCTATTTTTTTTCATAAGCCAACTCCAGCATCCTGACGCATAATTGCTTAAAATCGATCCCCTGGCTCCTGGCGGCTTTCGGCAAAAGGCTGGTAGCCGTAAGCCCGGGGATATTGTTCAGTTCCAGGACATAAGGGGTGTTTTCACGGCCGAGGATGATATCCACACGGGAACAACCGTAACAGCCTAATGCCTTGTGCGCGGCCAGGCCGCAGGCCTTCACCTTGCAACAGGTATCTTCGTCCAATTCAGCCGGGACGATATATTCAGTATCCCCGGACCTGTATTTGGCATCATAATCAAAAAACCTGGATTTGGGGATTATCTCGACCACTGCCATCGGCTCATCCCCCAGGATACCCACTGTCAACTCCCTGCCGTTTATATATTCCTCGATCAACACTCTGCGGTCCGCCGCAAAAGCCTCATCCAGCGCCTTGTCCAATCCTTCGCGCTGGTCAATGATCGACAAGCCTATGCTTGAGCCGTTCATCACCGGCTTGACCACCCAGGGCAGCCCGAAATCACAGTTGCCGGCCTGCTCCCTGGCATTGGCTTTATCCGCCAAAAGAACAAACCTTGGGACTTTTAAGCCCGCCGCGATAAATATCCGGTGCGAGGCGGCCTTATCCATAGCCAGGCTGCTCGCCTTTGATCCGGAACAGGTAAAAGGGATATTCAATCCCTCCAATATCGCCTGGATCTTGCCGTCCTCGCCGAAATAACCGTGCAGGGCTATAAAAGCGCAGTCGATTTTATGCGACTTTACCAACCTGATATTCTCATCGGGATTATCCGTAAGTATATCGATAGGAACGAACTCCAGCCCTAATTCCCGAAGGCTGTCGCATACCCCTTTAGCCGATCTCAGGGATATCTCGCGCTCGGAAGACGGCCCGCCCATAAGCACGCCGATCCTGCCGAACTTTTTCGTATCTATTTCCATATTCTTATTTCCGTTTCAAGGTTTACTTTAAAATCTCGTTTTACCTGTTTTTTGATCAGAAGGATCAGGTTTAAAACATCTTTAGCCCTGGCATTTCCCAGGTTGATGATAAAATTGGCGTGTTTGAGAGAAACCGCGGCAGAGCCTATCTTTTTCCCCTTTAACCCGCTCCGATCGATCAACTTTCCGGCCGGTAGAGCGGCAGCCGCGGGATTCCTGAAAACACACCCGGCGCTGGGATACGAATAATCCTGATTCTGTCTGCGCCTGGCGATATATTCCCGGATTTCGCGCAGTATCCTCGTTTTATCCCTTTTGCGCAGCCTAAAAACCGCTTCCAATACTATATATCGGGAAAGCCCCGAATCGCGGTAAGCGAATTTTATCTCTTTTGCCTTAAGTTCTTTTATTTCGCCATTATAATCCATCACCCTGACGGTTTCAACCAGATCTGCGATAGTCCGTTCTCCTGTTTTACTATTTCCGCCCTTCACGGATATGCCGGCGTTCATAACCAGCCCGCCGCCGATAGTCCCGGGTATGCCGGCAAGGAATTCCGCGCCGGACAGGGATTTAAGCCGGCAAAAAGAAATGAATCTGCTTAATAAAACCCCGGCTCCTGCCCTTACCCTGCAACTACCTTCCAGGGATATCCTTTTGAACACAAAAGAATCCAGCTTTATGACCAGCCCTTTTACCCCTTTATCGCCAGCCAGTATATTACTTCCCGCTCCGATCACCCGCGCGCTTATCCGGGCAGCCTTGGCCAGGCGCACAATATCCCGCAGTTCCCGGGGATCATTCGCCTTGGCCAATAACTCCGCCGGTCCGCCGATCCTGAACGTGGTATAACCTTTTAATGGCACTTTTCTTAGAATCTTACTTTTTAAGCCGTTGGGCCAATTCATCGCAGTTTTTTATGATATCCCCCGCTCCCAGGGTGACCACCAGGTCTCCCGGCTGCAGGGTTTTCAAGATATGCTCGGTTATTTTATCCTTAGGCAGGAATTCCAAAAATTTTCCCGGAGAACGGCGCCTTATCCGGTCACAGAGCGCAAGGCTGTCAACCCCTTCTATGGGCTGTTCGCCGGCGGGATAAATATCGGTGACTATTATGCAGTCAGCCAGGTCAAAGCTCGCGGCGAACTCATCCATCAGCATCTGTGTCCGGGAAAACCGGTGCGGTTGAAAAACCGCGACCAGACGCTTAGACTTGAAATTCCGCAGCGCGGACAGGCTGGCCTTGATCTCCGTGGGATGATGCGCGTAATCGTCTATAAGGGTATAATCCCCGTCGGTGAATTTCACCTCCAGCCTTCTGCCTGCGCCTTTATAACCGGCCAGCGCCCTTTTGACCACCTCCGGGCTTATTTTCAATTCCATAGCCAGGGCGATCACCGAAAGGGCGTTGGAGATATTATGCGTTCCGCCAAGGGCCAGGCGAAAATGTTCCAGCGGCCTGCCGCGATAGAAACAGTCGAACTCCGAACTAAGGCCTTCCATTTTTATGTTCCCGGGGCGGACATCCGCGCCGTCCTCCAGGCCGAACATCACCCGTCTCTTCCCTGAGGCTGCCGCCAACGCCCTTAAATTAATGTCGTCGCTGCAGCAAAAGACGCATCCGTCCTCTTGGGTCTTATTTATAAAATCCCCGAAGGTCTGGATCTCATTAGAGAAATCTTTATAATAATCCAGGTGTTCCCGGTCAACGTTGGTGATTATGGAATATTTAGGCTGGTAATAAAGGAATGACCCATCGGATTCATCCGCTTCTGCAACGAAATAATCCCCGCATCCGCTTTCGGCGTTATTGCCGATATTCTTGAATATCCCGCCGATGGCCATAGTAGGGGAAAGTCCCGCTTCGAGAAGAAGATAGGCAACAAGCGACGATATGGTGGTCTTGCCGTGGCTGCCGGCGACCGTGATCACCGATTTATCCCGCATCAACTCAGCCAGCGCCTGCGCCCTTTTTATCAAGGGTATACCCAGCCTGCGGGCCTCCCGGATCTCAGGGTTATCCTCTTTTATCGCCGAAGAGTAAACTATAAAATCCGCGCCCCGGGTATTCTTCTCCTTATGGCCGATGAATACCTGCGCGCCGCTGCCCCTTAACTCACCGGTCATCCGGTTCTCTTTCAGGTCGGAACCGGTCACTTTATGCCCGCGGGAAATAAACAGCCGGGCGATCCCGCTCATCCCTATCCCGCCTATACCGATGAAATGATAATGTTTAATCATACCCCTGGTCCTTACGCCAGCTCTCATCAAGCTCGCGTATATTTTTTAAAGAATAAACGTATGACAATGCCCGTTCAAAGTCCCTGCGGTCCCTTAACGCCTGGCAAAAAGAAACAAAATCAGCCTTGCCGAAACGCCGGATCAGATAATTTATCACGCTGACTGATTCAGCGTAGAAAATCATTACCCGCTCGGTGTCGCTCTCATCGATATGCTGCGGATCGAGCAGCGCCATCTCGCTCAGAGGAATAAGCCTGCCTGAACGGTGAACTGTCTCAAGGAACTTGTCCACTCCGCCTTTTTGCATCGATCCATGATAAGAAGCCACGCCCTCATCAATCCATAGCGGGACAGCCGGGTTGGAAAAACCCACGAATTCGCGGAAAATTATATGGCCGATCTCATGGGGCAGAGTCCTGTTAAAAAAACCATCCTCGGACACAAAGGCGTAGACCACTTTATCCTTGGGCATAGCCGCGCCCGCCGACCAGGCCGGCCGCCCGGTACCTTCCTGATATTCCTGGGCATTATCGTAAACATAAATGGACGCGCGGTTATCCCACAGCCAGAAATCAAACCGCAAAAACCCGAGTTCCCGGGTTATAGCCTGATAATACCCCTCCGCCTTGTCCTTCACCTCTTCAATGAATTTTTGCGGCGCGTTTTTGTAATATACCACGAAATGCGTGGACTTGGAAGCGTTCCATTGCTCCGCCTGCAGCCAAGCGGGGAACTGGGCAAAAATGAATACAACAAAGAATAAGATGTATTTAGGCATTGAGTTCCAGCACAGCCTCCGCCAAAAGCTCCGCGGCAGGCTGGCTTTTGACCCCTTCAAAAGCCAGGCGCATATGCTCCAGCCTCAATGGATCATTAATAAACCCTTCCACTACCCCTTTTAATTTACCCGGGGACAATCCTTCTTCCTCTATCACTATCGCGCAGCCTTTCTCGGCCAAAACCCCGGCGTTGGCTGACTGATGCGCGCCGGCGAATGGATACGGGATGATCACCGAAGGGAGCTTGAACAGGATCAATTCCGAGACCGTGGCCGCGCCCGCCCGGCAGATAACCAGGTCAGCGCAACTGTAGGCGTAGTGCACCTCTTTCAAAAAAGGCAGGACAACCGCCCCTATTCCCGCCTCGGCGTAAAAACGGCCCAGCATCCCGGGATCGGCGTTGCCGCAAAGATGGATCACCTGCAATGCCTCTTTATCTTTTAATCCGGCAAGCGATCTGACCGCTTCGGAATTTATCCGTTTGCTCCCCTGGCTTCCCCCAACGATGAATAAAGTAAATTTTCCTTTTCGCAATCCGAGATGCTCAATGGCCACCCCTTTGTCCACCCTGAGCAATCCCCTGCGCAAAGGGTTGCCGGTAACGACTATCTTTTCCGGGCAACACCCCAACAACCGCCCGGTCCGGTCGAATGAAACCGCGAACTTATCCACGAACTTCACCAAAAACCGGTTAGCCTTGCCAGGGATAACGTTCTGTTCATGGATAACGGTCCTGATCCGGAAGAACCATGCCCAAAAAATCACCGGCAGGCTGGCAATGCTGCCGAAACCTACCGCGATATCCGGCTTGAATTTGATCACGATGAGCAGGCTTTCCCAGAGGCCTTTGGCTAAATTAACCAGGCTGCGCAGGTTTTGCCCATCCAAGCGCAAATTAAGGGATGTCACGGATACATACCGGACCTTATGCCCGGGCACCTGCAATCCTTCCTTTATGCTTTTACGCGGCAGGACCAGCATCGTGTCAATGCCGTTGTCTTTTCTCTTTACCTCGTCCAGAAAAGCCAAAGCGGGAAAAATATGCCCGCCGCTGGAACCCGTAGCTGCCAGTATTTTCATTCAGATCCGACTCCTTTAATGCGATTCGCCGCCCCGGGCCACATTCAACAAAAGACCGACGCTGACCAGGTCGAAAACAAAAGACGACCCTCCGTAACTAATGAAAGGCAGCGGCAACCCCTTGGTAGGCAGTATACCGCAGGAGACTCCGATATTGACCATAGCCTTAAGGCAGATCATAGTCAAGAGCCCCAAACTGAGGAAATACCCGAAATTATCCGAGGCGTTCCTTATTATCTTCATTCCCAGCCTGATAAAAATCACGAACAGGAATATTATTGCCAATGTCCCCAAAAGCCCCATCTCCTCCCCGATTATGGAAAAGATGAAATCCGTGTGCGCCGCCGGGAGGTAAAACAGCTTCTGGCGGGAATGCCCCAGGCCTGTCCCGAAAATCCCTCCTGAACCCAGGGCAACCTGGGATTGTATGATCTGGAAACCGCTCTTCTGAGGGTCAGCCCAAGGATTGATGAACGTCATTATCCTGGCCCGGCGGTAAGGAACGCTGAAGATCAGAATGTACAAGACCGGAAGGCTGCATAAGACTAACGAGAGCAGATATTGAAATTTAACCCCTGCGACGAATAGCATGACAAAAACCACCATTCCCAAGGCCACGGTAGTCCCCAGGTCAGGCTGCATCATGATCAAAAGCGCGACCAGCCCGAGCACAGCCATCACCGGCAGGAACGCCTTCCAATGCGCCCTGACCTCATCGCGCCTGCGGGTAAGAAAATCCGCCGCGTAAATTATCATCGCCAGGTTTGCCAGTTCCGCCGGCTGAAAAGAAAAAAACTTGAACCTGAACCACCTTCGCGCGCCGGATACCTCCCTGCCGATGCCGGGGATAAGCACCAGGGCCAAAAGGAACAACGATATCAACAAAATAGGCAGGCTGTATTTGCGCAATTTCCGGTAATCAAAGCTCATCACAGCAAAACCCAGGGCCGCCCCGATCAACACAAAACTAAGATGCCGCTTTAGGAAGAACGCGCTGTCTTTATATCTCTCCAGGGCATATATGGCCGAAGCGCTGTAAATCATCACCACGCCGACGCAGACAAGGATCATTGTGGTTATAAAGAATTTTATCCGGATATTACGCAGCGTCATTAACACCTGCCTTTGCCAGTTTAAATACCGCTTCCTTAAAAGCCCTGCCCCGATGCTCATAGTCACAGAACATATCATAACTTGAGCACATCGGCGATAAAAGCACACAATCGCCGCTGGACGCCTTGGCGAACGCCCGCTCTACCGCCTCTTCTAAGGTTCGCGCTTCACTGGTTTTGATCGAGCCTTTCAACGCCGATTTGATCTTTTCGCAAGCCTCGCCGATCAGCACCGCCTCTTTTACCTTTTTGCGGGCCGCGGCCAATAATGCCCGGTAATCCACGCCTTTATCCTTGCCTCCGGCGATCAGAATAGCTTTAGACGCGATATTATTAAGAGCCCAGATCGCCGACTCCACTGTTGTAGCCTTGGAGTCGTTGACGAACCGCACGCCTTTTATTACCGCGACTTCTTCCATGCGATGCTGGAGCCCTTTAAATTCTTTGAATACCTTTAAACAAACTTTTTTATTTATTCCCAAAAGCGTTCCTACGGCCAGGACAGCGGACTGATTGGGATTAAGGCCTCTTTGATCCTTGAAGAACACCACCTTGGCCCTGCTTTGGCCGGCAACCTTCCTTAATTCCTTGTCCCGGCTGTTCAATACCAGATGATCGGAAATATCCTGATTAAGAAAAATGCGTTTTTTTGCCCGGATATACTCCCTCATCCCCTTGTAGCGGTCAAGATGGTTCTTGCTGACATTGGTGATCAGGCTGATCCGGGGTTTAAAACTTTGGACCTTCTCCAACTGGAAGGAACTTATTTCCAATACTACATAGTCGCAAGGCCTTATCTTCTTTAGTTCACCGGTAAAAGGATTGCCGATATTGCCGCAGACAAAAGGCCTTTTCCCCGCGGCTTTCAGGATCAAACCGATCAGAGTGGTTACGGTGGTTTTTCCGCTGGAACCGGTCACCGCGATCACAGGGGCAGGGCATAAGATCCAACCGACTTCTATTTCGCTGATCATGGGAATGCCGCGCTGCTGGGACCAGACCACGGGTAAAGCCGTATCCGGGACCCCGGGGGAAATAACTATGATATCGCGGCCTGCGATGAATTCTTGGGTATGAGCGCCCAGTTCACGCTTGATCTTGGCTGATCTCAACAACCGGGCGTTCTTTTGAGTCTGAAAATCCCTGCGGGAATCTGTAACGCTGACCTGCGCGCCCAGATCGTATAACAGATTGGCGCAGGCTAAACCGCTGCGGGCAAGGCCTACTACGGTTATTTTTTTATCTTTGAAATACCCGGTATTCCGCATGTATTTAATGATTACCTCGTCTTCAATGTAACCAAGGTAAGCAAAGCGAAAATAATGGCTACGATCCAGAATCTCACGATCACCTTATTTTCAGACCAGCCGAGGAACTGAAAATGGTGGTGCAGCGGAGCGATCTTGAATATCCTTTTGCCGGTGAATTTGAACGAAAAAACCTGCAGGATCACCGATAACGCCTCGAGCACGAATATCCCCCCGACCACTACCAAAAGGAACTCTTTTTTTATCAGTATGGCTATTGTCCCCAATGCCCCGCCCAGGGCTAACGCGCCCACATCGCCCATAAATATAGCGGCGGGATAACAGTTAAACCATAAGAAACCCAGCCCCGCGCCGATCATCGCGGAGCAGAAAACTGTCAACTCTCCGCTGCCTTTAATGAACGGGATGAGAAGGTATTCGCTGAAGCGGATATTGCCTGAGACATAACAAAGAACGCTGAAAGCCACTGCCGCCATAACCACGCAACCGATAGCCAGGCCATCCAGGCCGTCGGTAAGATTAACCGCATTGGAAGTCCCCGTAAGGACCACGATCACAAAGAGTATGTAAAATACGCCCAGTTCCAGGCCGATATCCTTGAGCAAAGGGATATCCAGGCGGGTGCTTATCTGCGGGTCGAGGAAAATTATCGTTCCGATAACAAGCCCGAGGACTATCTGGCTGGTGAATTTGGCAGAAGCGGTCAGGCCCTTGGAGCATTTACGGATATGCTTGAGGTAATCGTCCATAAAACCGGTCAATCCCAGCCATAAGGTGGCGAACATTACCAGAAGCACGTATTTGTTCAAAAATTCCGACCAGAGCAGCGTGGAAGAAAAAATAGCCAGCAGGATCATCAAGCCGCCCATGGTAGGGGTCCCCTGCTTTGATTCATGCAGTTTATGCAGGGTCTCGCTTTCCTTGCGGTCGCGGATATTCTGTCCGATGCTTAAAGACTTGATCTTGTTGATGACCCACGGTCCGAAAATAATGGTGACCAGGAAGGCGGTCAACGCCGCCATGATCGCGCGGAAGGTGATATAACGGAATACGTTAAAGAAGGAGATTACCTTGTGCAGCGGATAAAGCAAATAATATAACATTTTAAATTAGCGAAACCCCTTAGCGGTCAACCCCGAAAAAAACATCTTCCATCTTCATCGCCCGCGATCCTTTCACCAGGACCACGTCATCGGCTCCGACGCGCAGATCCTTACGCAGGATATCCCGCGCCTGAACGGACCTATCGCATTGAAATATGTCTGCGTCGGCAAGGCCGGAATTCCTCGCCGCTGCCGCAGCGGCAGCAGTTAATTTCCCCACAGCGATGAATTTATCGCAAGACCTCGCAGCCTCTATACCGGCCTGATAATGACAGGCCTCTTTCATCTCTCCCAATTCCAGCATATCCCCCATCACAAATATCTTCCTGCCCCTTGCCTTGAAATCCCCCAAAGCCAGCGCTGCCTGACGCAGGGATGCCGGGCTGGAATTATACGTATCGTCGATGAAAACGCACTCCTTCGCCCTGATCAGCCTCAGCCTGCCTTTAGGGAACTCGAACGCGGATAAGCGGCGCGATATATCTTTATAAGGCACGCCCATTATCCTCGCAGCGGATATCGCAGCCAGGGCATTATAAATATTATTATACCCTAATGTATGCAAAATAAACTTATATTTTTTACCGGACTTGAATTCCAGGGACCCCTGCCCTTTTTTAATCATTAAAGCGGAGAAATCCGCGGGTTTATCGATCCCGAAGCTCACGATAAAAGGCCGCAGTCCGGCAGAGCGGGATTTAACCCTAAGAAGCCTGTCATCGGCGTTAACTACTGCCACGGCCGGGGACCGCAGATGCCCCATAAGCGAATACTTTTCCTGCAATACGCCGTTCAGATCCTTGAAATATTCAAGATGCGAAGGCCCGATATTGGTTATTATGCCTATATTCGGCCGGCAGATCTTAGACAGGTATGATATCTCCCCAAAATCGCTTGTCCCCAATTCCAGCACGCAGGCCTGGTGTCCGGCTTTCAGGCCGAGCAGGGTCATCGGCAGGCCGATATGGTTGTTTTTCGTTCCCGCGGTCTTCAGCACATTGAACCTGTCCGCGAGTATCCAGGCGAGCATCTCTTTAGTGGTGGTCTTGCCGTTAGAACCGGTTATGGCGATGACCGGGATATCAAAACGACTGCGGTGAAAAGAAGCGATATCGCCCAACGCCCTGGTCGTATCCCTGACTGCGATAACCGCGCAAGGAACGGATCGAGCCAGCCAAGCGGTATTTCCCGGCCTATCCATATATCTTTGTTCACATATGACACAGCCTGCGCCTTTTTTTACCGCGGACCTTATGAAATCATGGCCGTTGAAATTGTCGCCTTTTATGGCTATAAAAGCCTCGTTTTCCCTTAGGGTGCGGGAATCAATAGAGATTCCTAAAACCCCGGTTTTACCGGGCCGCTTTCTTGATATCAGCTTGCCCGCGGTAGCGGCTAATAATTCTTCTATCGTAAACACTCTCTCACTGCCTCTCTATCGTCGAAATGGATGACCTTGTCCTTTATTATTTGATAATCTTCATGCCCTTTGCCGGCTATAAGCACGCAATCCCCCTTGCCGGCGATCTGCAGGGCTTTGCGGATCGCCTCTCTGCGATCCGGAATAACGCAATAATTCCCCTCTTTCATCCCTTTTCGGATATCGGATATGATCCCTTGAGGATCCTCTGACCTGGGGTTATCATTGGTCAGGACCGCCTGATCCGCCAACTCGCTTACCACACTGCCCATTTTAGGCCGTTTATCTTTATCCCGGTCTCCGCCGCAGCCGAAAACCACAATTATTCTCTTGCGGCAAACCTGGCGTAAAGCGGTCAGGACATTTTTCAACGCGTCCTCGGTATGGGCGTAATCCACAAAAACACAAATATCTTTGCCGGTATCCACCTTTTCCAACCGGCCCGGGACCAGGGTGAAATCTTCCATAGCCTGACGGATAACTGCGGGGCCTATCCCTTCCTGAACAGCCCAGGCAAAAACAGCCAGGATATTATACACATTGTGCCTGCCGATAAGACGAGTCTTGATATCCGCCTTACCGCCGGAAAAGATTATCGTGAACTCCGTCTTCTCCATATCTAACCGGATATCCTCGGCGGTTATATCCGCGGCCTGATCTATACCGTATGTCACGACCCGGCAGCGGGAGGCTCCCTTTATCCTGGCCGCGTATTTATCGTCATTATTGACCACCGCAAAGGCGTCCCGGGAAAGGCCCAGGAACAGTTTTTCCTTTGCCCGGTAATATCCCTCCGCGCTTTTATGGTAATCCAGATGATCCTGGGTCAGGTTGGTGAATATCGCCGACGTTAATTTAATGCGTTCCGTCCTGCCTTGAGCAAGCGCGTGGGACGACACCTCCATCACCAACTGATCCGCGCCTGAGCCCAGCATCTCGGCCATCATTCCCTGAAGTTCCAGCGGGCCGGGCGTAGTATTTTTTGAGGGGATCACCCGGTTGGCAAAGCGGTAATTTATCGTTCCTATAACCGCTGGAGCGCGGCCGGCTGCTTTTAAGACCGCCTCCATAAGGTAAGTCACGGTCGTCTTGCCGTTGGTTCCTGTAACCGCGGCTACCCGCATCTTTGCCGAAGGATCACCGTAGAATTGCGCAGCCAGATCAGCCAGCGCATGGCGGCAATCGCGCACTTTAATAATGCTTACATTACCCGGAAGGCCGGGATCGGCATTCTCCTGGTCAGTGACCACGGCCCCGGCCCCCTGCTTTATCGCTTCCGGGATAAAAAGGTTGCCGTCAAGGCTCGCTCCTTTTACAGCTACGAAAAGATGGCCCGGCCGTGTTTTCCTGGAATCACAGCTTAAGCCGGAAAGCTCAAAGTCCCCGGCGTCAACCAGAAGCCGGCTGCCTTCCAGAGATTTAATAACCTGAGTTAGATTCATTAAAAACCACGATCTCGCTGGATGTTTCCTGGTTTCTCAAATACCTGAGCGCGTCGTTAACCAGGTTCTTAAAAACCGGGGCTGAAACCACGCCGCCGAAGTACGACCCCCGCGGTTCATCGACCGTTACCACTACCGCTATATCAGGGTCTTCCGCCGGAGCGAACCCGATAAAAGTAGCCATAAACTTACTGTGCGAATATGTCCCGTTAGGCTCGAGTTTCTGGGCGGTCCCGGTCTTGCCACCGGCGGTAAAATCCGGGGTCTTGGCAAGCGTCCCCGTGCCGTTCTCAATCACGCCGATAAGCAGTTTCTTGACCCTGGCCGCGGTTTCCTCGGATATGACCCTGCGCACAATAACCGGGGAAAAAGATTTGATCAATTCCCCTTGTTTATCACGGATCTCTTTCACAATATACGGCTTCATCAGCACCCCGCCGTTGGCTATGACCGATACCGCCGAAACCAGTTGAAGGGCGGTAACCGCCACTTCCTGGCCCATAGGCACAGCTGCGATCGAGCCTTTTTGCCAAACCTTCAGGTCCCTGACTATGCCGGATACCTCCCCGGGCATATCCACCCCGCTCTTCGCCCCGAAACCGAAAAGTTTTATATACCGGTGCAGATTCGCGGGGCCGACCTTTTGGGCCACTTTACAGGTGCCGATATTACTGGACTGTTCGATCACCTCACGAAAAGTAAGCCAGCCGTGCGGCCTGTGGTCGTGCAAGATCCTGCTGGCGATCTTGTATTCGCCGTTCTCGCAAAAAAAACGGTCATGTTCGGCGGCAGATCTTTCTTCGATCGCGGCAGCTGCAGTCACGATCTTAAACACCGATCCGGGCTCAAAGATATCGCATACAGCCCGGTTGCGTATCTGGTCTTTAGAAACGTTGGAATGCCGGTTCATATCGTAACCCGGGCGATTGGCGATGGCCAGGATCTCTCCGGTGCGCGGGTTCAATACGACTATGGAAGCGCCTTTGGCCCGATACAACCGATAGGCCTTATCCAGTTCCCTCTCGGCGATATACTGGATCACTTCATCTATGGTCAGAACCAGGTCAAATCCGTCCTTGGGGGCGGCCATATCCTGATAAATATCCAGTTTTTTGCTGCGGGCGTCCCGCAACATAACCGCCATCCCAGGCTGGCCTTTAAGGTATTTTTCATAATACAATTCCATCCCTTCAAGCCCATTGTTATCCATACCGGCGAAGCCTATGGCCTGGCAAGCCAAATATCCGTTGGGATAACAGCGTTTGCTTTCCTTGATCGTGCCGACGCCTTTGAGATTAAGCCTCTTAAGCGCCTCTGACTGCTCGGAGGATATCTTGCGGCTTAGCCATACAAACGCCTTGTTCCTGGCTAAACGGCCCCTTAAATAAGAGCTTTCGCAGCTCAGTATAGGCTGGAGGTTGCGGATAATATCTTCTTTTTCTTTTTCTGAAAGATTATTCGGCGCGGCGTACAATGAATCGCATGGCAGATTGACCGCCTGGGGTTTAAGGCCGCTGTCATAGATCGTCCCCCTGCGCGGTTCCAGGTCCACCGGAACATAATGCTGTTTCCGGGCCATGCCGGAAAGATATTCCGAGCGGAAGAATTGTATGTATAAAAGGCGGGCTACGCAGAGGGCAAAAAAAACAAAGAATAATAAGAATGCCGCTTTAGTCCTGCGGCTGTAGTTAGCTATATACACAACTATATGGGGTTAGGGATCGACGGCTATCTTTTAATTGCCATCAACCCTGAATATAGAAGAGGTGTTGATCGTCTTAGCTTCGGCCTGACGGTTAACGCCGAAGATACGCGCCACCAGGTTCTCTCTCCGGGGAGAACGCCTGTTCACTACTCTCACTCTGTCATTGGGATTGACCAACTTCACCAGACAATAGTTATTCGGCATCTGAAAATCGCCTGAACCGGAAAGTTTATTACCGATCTTTACCAGCGAAGTCGATCGTTTCAGATTATATCTCAAGACAGAATTTTCATCGAGTAGGGCCTGGAAACAACGCGTGCTTTTTTGACCGTCATAAGCCAGACGAAAAACCTCCGTCTGCTGCCAGACGTAAAGAAGGGAGAAAACGGTGATAGCGAAAGCCAGAATTATAAATCTGGACAGCTTCATATTATACCTTTTCCGCGACCCTGAATTTTGCGCTGCGGCTGCGCGGATTATCCTGGGTTTCGGCGCTACCGGGGGTCAGCGGTTTAGTAGTAATTATCTTTATGGTGCCTTCCGTCTGGTATTTGCGGAAGGTATGCTTAACTACCCTGTCTTCCAGGGAATGAAACGATATGATACATATGCGCCCGCCTTTTTTCAAAAGGCCGATCGATTTTATTATCGCGCTTTCCAGCGCCTCAAGCTCCCGGTTCACCGCGATGCGCACCGCCTGGAACGTCCGCGTCGCCGGATGGATGCGATAATGGTACTGCCGGTACCGCGGGGGGATCGCGTTGACCACGATCCTGCTCAATTCCAGCGTCGAGGATATCGGGTGCCTCTGCCTCTCCATAACCAAATTATGCGCGATGCGGTTATGCCAGCGTTCCTGGCCGAACGACCACAAAAGGCTGGAGATCTCTTCTTCGTTAAGGTTGTTTATCAGGTCGTAGGCGCAGATGTAACTGTTCCTGTCCAGCCGCATATCCAGCGGCCCCTCGGACTGGAAACTGAAACCTCTTTCCGCGTTCTGCAATTGGAATGATGATACCCCTAAATCAAATAATATACCATCAACGCTGTCCACATTCAAGCCTTTTAAGAGGGTATCGATATCGGAAAAGTTCCCGTACACGAACTGCGCGTTGGCCTGGCCTAAGGCGGCGATCCTCTCCTGAGCCAGGCGGATCGATTCCTGGTCGCGGTCTATCCCGATCAGCCTGCCCTCGGGGGATATCTCCTGCAATATCCTGTTGCTGTGTCCGCCCATCCCTAACGTGGCGTCCACGATGATCTGTCCGGGTTTCGGATTAAGATATTCGAGAACTTCCATCAGCATTACCGGCTTGTGAATTTCCTGTTCCATGGCAATCGGGATTAACCTTCAACTAATTTCTCCGCTATCTCTTCAAACGACTGCCGCCAACTCCCATAAAATTCCTGCCATTTCTCCTTGGACCAGATCTCAATCCTATTTGAGACTCCGATGATCATAATGTCCTTTTTGACTTCGGCATAATCTTTAAGGTATTGCGGAAGAAGTATCCTGCCCTGCTTATCCGGAAAAAGCTCGCATGCGCCGGAAAAATAAAGGCGGTTAAATACGCGGGATTCTTGTTTAGTGAACGGGATGGATTTGAATTTCTGTTCCTGGCTCCTCCACTCGTCTTCAGCGAACATAAAAAGGCATTTATCCAGGCCGCGGGTAACGAAGAATTTTTCGATATAATTGCCCTTGGCCGCTTCGCGGAATTTTGAAGGCAGGATAAGCCTGCCTTTTCTGTCGATCGAATGGAGATACTCTCCGTAGAACACTTTTCAGCCCCCTCCCCACTTTATTCCACTTTCCACCACTTTGTAGCATAAGTATAGAAAAAAATGCCTTTTATGTCAAGATAAATATTTTACTAAATTAATGCCATACAACAGTTAGTAGTGCTTATTCTGCGGCAACTACGGGTTGTATAGCCGGGCGCGGCCCTATCGGCGGGTTTTTGCTGCGCGGATGTCTTTTTCGATCTGCCTCGTCAATTCCGGGATACCGGAGAATTTCCGCTCTCCCCTTATCTTACGGACAAACTGGATCTCCAGGTCTTTCTTATAGATATTTTTGTGGAAGTTGAATATGTGGACTTCGATATTCCTGTATTTTTTCTTTCTCTCGCTGCGGACAAAAGTGGGTTTTTTGCCGATATAACAAATGCCGTTCAATACATTGCCGCCATAGACGACCTTTACCGCGTAAACCCCGGCCGGGGGGACAACTTCATGATGCGGATTGATATTAGCCGTAGGCCAGCCCATTTTAGTGGCCAACCTGGTTCCGCGGATCACCCTGCCGAAGACACTTACCGGGCGCAGGAGCAGGCGCTCGGCGGTCTTTAATCTTCCTTCGGAGATCAGCCTGCGGATATTGGTGCTGCTTACCACACGGTTATCGGTCCGTATAGATCTAAAAGCCCGGACCCGGAAACCGTAAAGCCTGGCCGCTTTTTTCAGATCAGCGATGCCGCCTCGGGCGCCTTTGCCGAAACGGAAATTATTCCCCACGCATACGTAACGGGCCCGGATCTTATCCGCAAGGATATCCCTTATGAATTCCTCATATCCCATCCGGCTGAAATTCCGGTCAAACCGTATCACCGCGCAGACCTCGATCCCCAGCCCTTCCATTATCTTCAGGCGGTGTTGCAATGAATACAGGCTTTCCTGTTTCTGGGGATGCGGCCAAAAAGTGAGGACCATGCTGGTCCCCGAGGTCCGCCGGGCTATATGCACGGCCTCCTTAAGGATCATCCTGTGGCCGCGGTGCAGCCCGTCGAACACCCCGACGGCGACCACCGGCCTGCGGTAGTTCTTAAGGCTTTTCAGGTCATATAAGGTTCGCATCGGCCAAAGCTGATTTTATCTTATTGAGGACTTTTCTTTTGATCTCATCCATAGGCCCTTTGACGGTCGCGCCGCTGGCGGTCTTATGACCGCCGCCGCCGAAGTAACCGGCGATCTTATTGACGTCGATCTTGCCCTGGGACCGGAAATTCACCCGGACCTCTCCGCTCGATTTCAGGTTCTCCTTGAAAAGGGCAACCACCTCCACCCCCTTCAAGGTGCGGCCGAAACTCAAGATACTCTCCGACAGGTCAAAAGAAATATTCCTATGCTTTTTCAACAGCACCCCGGGGATATCGAACCAGATGACCTTGCCGTCATTCATTGTCCGCATTTTCGGCAATATCACGGTCAAAAGCTTCAGGTCTTCAAGCGGGATGCTCCCGTAGATATGCTTATAAACCCCGGCGACATCGATGCCTCGGGAAATAAGCTCCGCGGCCATCAGATGGGTCGAAGGATCCGTGTTTGAATACCTGAATGAACCGGTATCGGTGAGCAACCCGACGTATAAGAATAAAGCCTCGGATTTATCTATGCGCACGCGCATCTCTTTATATAACCGGTAAACCATCTGGCAGGAACACGCGGCCTCAGGCTCGACCCAGTTCACTTTGCCAAAACCGGCGTTGCTGATATGGTGGTCGATATTAAGCACCTGCTTATTACCGCCATTCAACGACTGGACCTGGCCGGTCCGTTTAAGGTCTGAGCAATCCAAAGCGACAAAACAATCGAATTCCGGCGCGGGCATATTCATCCGGAACCTTTTGATCGCGGCTAACCCCGGCAGGAACGAATATTCTTCTGGAACGGGTTCGTCAGTGAACATAACCGAGGTCTTCTTTAGCTTCTTTAACAGGAGGTAAAACGCCATCTGCGCCCCTATGGCGTCGCCGTCCATATTGGAATGCGTGGCAATCAGGAATTTATTGTTCCTCCTGATCATTTCAACCGCTTTCTTAAGACTCATCTTTCGCCTCTTTCTCTTCATCCTTGCGGCTGTCCATCTCCTTGATCTGGTCCAGCACTTCCTGAATACGCATGCTGTACTGGGCCGACCTGTCCTGCCTGAAGATGATCTCCGGGGCAAAACGCAGCTGGATCCTCTCGGCGATCAGGGTGCGGATGAGACCCAGCGCGCTATCCAGGGCTTCCTGTGTCTTTTTGGCCTGGGCCTCATCGCCCAGCACGCTGTAAAATATCTTGGCATTGCGCAGATCATCGCTTATATCCACTTCGGTAATGGTGATAAACCCCAGCCTGGGATCCTTTAATTCCTTCTGGATTATGGAACACACCTCTTTCTGGATCGCATCCTGCACCTTTTCTTTTCTCGGCATTAAACAGCCCCTTTCTATTTATCCTTCTTTAACTTTTTAAGGAATCTCATCTCATCTTCCCTGCCTTTCAGCCGGCCGTTCAATTTTTCGTTTAAAAGCTCGCGGAAGATCTTCTGAAAATGCGGCCCGGGAACAAACCCCAGGTCTTTCAAATGCCGGCCGCCCACCGAAAGGTTGGTCCCGTTATACTTATGGAAAAAATCTTCGATGCGCCTCTGCGCCAGCCTATCCCGGCAGCAGGCCTTTATTAAAAGTATGGCCTCGTAACTCAAGGACTCCAACATATGGAAGACATCGCTGGGCAGGAGTTTTTTTCTGCTCAACTTGGCCAGTATATCGGCTTTAAGGGAAACAAAGCTGGCGATCCTTTTTTCCTCACCTTTGGAGAAAACAAACTTGCGGCAGATCCGGCTGGTAACGGCTTCGCTTGATCCGCCCAGCAAAGTCATAAGATATATCAGCCAGGCATCCAGCCGCCTGCGCCGGGGGAAATTCGATTCAAACCAGCGTATCTGCCTGCCGGCGCTGCGAAATAAATCAAGGGTGTCCTTTGAAAACGCCAATCCCGGGTCCAGAAAATCCAGCCCGGTTATTTCCTGCATCCTTCTGATCGGCTTCCAGGGCTCCTTTTCGCTCAGCATCAGGACCAACTCCTGGCGCAAACGCTGCGGTTGGACAACATCAAGCATATCCTGCTTCAAGGCTTTCCTCAAGCAGGACATCGTATGCGGCTCTATCCTGAAACCATACCTCTGCTCAAAGCGGATCGCCCGCAATATCCTGGTAGGGTCATCCACAAAACTGGCGTCATGGAGTATGCGTATAAACTTATGCCTGATATCGCGCTTTCCGTCGAACACATCCAGCAGCCTGCCGAAATCCTGGCGGTTCAAGCTGATAGCCAGGGTATTGATGGTGAAATCCCTGCGGATCAGGTCGTCTTCCAACAACCCTCTTTCCACCAAAGGAAGGCTCGCGGGATGCGGATATGATTCTTTCCTGGTGGAAGCGATATCCACTTTCAGAAGATGGCTTATATTGACCTTAGCGGTCCCGAACCTTTTATGGCAGACAACCTGGGCATTCATTCTTTTAGCAAAAGCCTCGGCGAATCTTATGCCGTCCCCTTCGAGGGCAATATCCAGGTCAAGGTTATCCACTCCCAAAAGCAGATCGCGGACAAATCCCCCTACCAGATAAGCCCGAGCCCCGCGATTGCCGGCGAGTTCTCCGGCCAATGCCATCACATCCTGCAGTTCTTGAGAAAGCTTTTTAAGATATTTTTCCATAGGATATTTCATTACGGCCGGGGATGATACATCCGGTGTATTGACTTAAGCCTGTCCTTATTTATATGCGTATAGATCTGGGTGGTCGAAATATTGGAATGGCCCAGCATCTCCTGCACCGAGCGCAGGTCAGCCCCTCTTTCCAGCAAGTGAGTTGCAAAGGAATGCCTGAGGATATGCGGCTTCATCGGCTTCTTTATACCGGCCATACGGGAATAAAGTTTGACGATCTTCCACAAAGATTGCCGCGATATCTTCTTGCCAAAACGGTTCAAGAACAAGAATTCCGATTCTTTTTTCTTAAGCAAGTTCCGCCGGCTTGAGGAGATATACCTTTCCAGGCTGATGACCGCTTTTTTCCCCAGGGGAATGATCCGCTCCTTATTACCTTTGCCGATACATCGCAAAAAACCGACTTCCTTGTTCACATTATCTATTCTTAGATTTACCACCTCGGATACGCGCATCCCGGTGGCGTACATAGTCTCTAATATCGCCCTGTCCCTTATCCCCTGGTCGTCGCGCAGGTTAGGCTGAGAGATCAACGCCTCGGCTTCATTTACCGATAATGTCTCCGGTATCTTCTGCCATAGTTTAGGGGAATCCACCAGGCTGGTAGGATCATTTTTCAGCACCCTTTCCCTGACCAGAAAACGGTGAAACATCCTTATCGCCGCCAGCCTGCGGGCGATGGAATTAGGCGCCAGGCCTTTATCCTTCTGAAAGAACATAAAATCCGTTACCGCACTGCGGTTGGCTTTAGAGAAGGCGTCTAAACCAAGCGACTTTAAAAATCCCGAATAAGTTACCAGATCATCCCTATAGGATATTATAGTATTCTTGGACAACCCCCGTTCCACTGAAAGATAATTCAAGAATGACTCTATAAGTTCATCCATATCAACCACTTTCAAGACCGGGTCTTGGGTTAATAATTTATCTTCTCGCGGCCGATAGTTGAAAAAGGCCCGTGCCCGGGATACACCGCTGTATCACCCGGCAGGGTAAAAAGTTTCTCCTTTATCCCTTCAAAAAGCAGACCGGCGTCTCCGCCCAGATCCGTCCGTCCTACGCCCTGATAAAAAAGGGTATCCCCGGTAAAGACCACTTTCTCCTGCGGCTTCCTGAGCAAAAGGGAAATACCGCCGGCAGAATGCCCGGGCGTATGCATTACCTCCAACTCCACGCCATCAAGGCCGATCAGGTCCTTGTCTTTAACTGTTCTAACCTGGGCTGCAACCTTGACCGCACCGGACAGAAAAACCGAAAAATTCAGTTTTGGGTCCCGCAACATCGCGGCATCCAGCTCGTGTATATATACCGGCACCCCGAAGGCGTCATCCGCGCCGATATGATCGAAATGCCCGTGAGTATTGATCACCATCCCGGCGGAAAGGTTATGCCTCTTGAGCGCGGCGCGGATCTTTTGCTCATCATCCCCGGGATCGATTATCACAGCCTTAGCGCCTTCTCCCGAGGCAAGCACGTAACAATTGACATCCATAGACCCGACGGTGATCCGTTCAAGTATCATCGCACATAATCCTTGATCCGGTGATACGAGAAAATCCGCAGGATATCCCGTTTCAACTTTTCAGCCCTCATCCGGTGCTGGGGTATGGACGCGTTATAAATATCCATGGATATCGCCGTTTCCAGATCCAGCAATTTCGTGATATACGCCCCCAACAAATCCTGCCTTTGCTGATCAAGCATATCCCGCATAGCCATAAGGTTTTTTATCGCTTCTTTCAGATTATCCGCCTGCCTCTTCCGGTTGGGGGTATCAGAGGTCAAGGAATCAATGAATTCGTTCTGCCAGCTTTCCCAGTATAGGCAATATTCCCGATAGATCTCCTCTTTGCTCCTTTGATCGTTGTTATACTGCTGAGGCTCAAGGACCATCTCTTCAGGTTTCAGAGGCTCTTTCTTGTGGCGGGTAAACTTACGGGAAAAAGACTCGCATCCGGAAAGGCCGGCGATAAAAAACATCCCGACAAACAGAAAAAGAAAAAGGCTTGCTATCCTATGCCCGCCCCTGAACCGCTTCAGTCTTTCGTTCATCTTATTCATTCGATCATCCCCCTGAATTCTTCATCGGTGATTATCCTTACCCCCAATTTTTCAGCCTTGGCGTATTTCGAGCCAGGGCCTTTACCGGCAACTACAAAATCCGTGGCCCTGCTCACGCTGGAAGACGGATTACCGCCCAGGCCGCGGACCAGCTCTTCAGCCTGATTCCGGCTAAGGCCTCTCAATTCGCCGGTAAAAACAACGCTCTTGCCGGAAAAAGGGGTGTTAGTCAAAAGGGCCTTCTCTTCCTTAAAATTAAGTCCGGACTCACGAAAACCCTTGATCAATCCTTGAGTCTCTTTCCGGGAAAAATAATCAACCAACGAAGCAGCGATCGCCGGGCCGACTTCATATATCCGCTCAAGCTCCTCTTTTTTCGCCGCGATCAGATCATCCAGTGTCCCAAACCGCTGCGCCAGGATATAAGCGGCCTTCTCTCCCACATGGCGTATTCCCAGGCCATAGACCAACCTTGATAAAGGCTTTTTTTTACTGGCCTTAATGGCGGCAAGAAGATTGTTTATTTTTTTGTCCTTGAATAAATCAAGCCTTGCCAGGTCTTCGGGTTTCAATCCGTATATATCATCCAGCCTGCGGACCAGGCCAAGGCTTACCATCTGACTGACCACAACCTCGCCCAGGCCTTCTATATCCATTGCCAAGCGAGAGGCAAAATGCAAGATCCCTCTTTCCAACTGCGCGGGGCAGAAAGGGTTGACGCAACGGTACGCTACATCATCTTCTTTTTCTTTTACGATCCTGCCCTTGCACGACGGACATTCAGTAGGCATCTTGTATTCAGCTTTTCCAAGATGTTCCACCACCTTGACCACTTTCGGAATAACATCGCCTGCTCTTTCGATCAACACACGGTCGCCTACTTTTATGTCCAGTCGTTTGATCTCGTCAAAGTTGTGCAGGGTCGCGTTCTTAATGACCACCCCTGCGCATTCCACATCTCTCAGTTCCGCAGTCGGGGTGATCACCCCGGTACGGCCCACGTTTATCTTGATATCCAGGACTTCCGTAGTAGCCTGCCTGGCGGGGAATTTGTAGGCGATCGCCCAACGCGGATTTTTCCCGGTCTCGCCGAGCGCGGCCTGCTGTTCAAAGCTGTTCACCTTGATCACTATCCCGTCGATCTCATAGGGCAGGGAATCCCGTTTGTCCTGCCACGAACCGCAAAAATCCAGCACCTCGGAAAAACTGCGGCATAAGCGCGTATTAGGATTGACGCGCACGCCCCAACTTTTGAGTTTATCGAAAAAACCCATCTGATCGGTTATGATCCCGTCCTGGTGGTCGCCGAGCGAGTGCCCGAAAAAGGCAAGCCTGCGCCGAGCCACTTCCGTCGGATCGAGCAACTTAAGCGATCCGGACGCGGCATTACGCGGATTGGCAAAAACATCCTCGCCGTTATCCGAGCGCTGTTCATTCATCTTGCGAAAATCAACCAAATCCATATACACCTCTCCGCGGATCTCAATCCGCCCGGGAAGCGCCTTGCCGGAAAGATGCCCGGGGATATCTTTAATGGTCAGGATATTTGCAGTCACGTCCTCTCCGGTCTGGCCGTCGCCGCGGGTAGCCCCACGGACCAATCTGCCGTTTTCGTAAGTGAGATTGGCGCTCAAACCGTCTATTTTCAGCTCAGCAACGAATTCCGGCCGCTGTCCATCAAGCCCCCTCAACACCCGTTCATGCCACTTTTGCAATTCTTCGAACGAATAGGTATTATCAAGAGAAAGCATCCGCTGACGGTGCTTTACAGCGGCGAATTCTTCTAAGGTATTCCTGCCTAACTTTACGGTCGGGGAATCAGGCGTGCGGTACCGGGGATATCTCTCCTCCATCTCGCGCAGCCTGCGCAAGAGGTCGTCGTATTCCTTGTCGGATATACTGGGCTTGGAAAATTTATAGTAAAGCTCCGCATGGCGCCGGATCTGCGCCTTGAGCTCTTCCATCTCTTGCCTGATCTTGCTATGCATATTAGAATTTTATATTGAAATCCTTAACGTCATCCGCGGCAGGTTCCCAGCTTATATCTACTTCTCGGATATACCGAAAGAAGCATTCTTTTATGTTATCCAGGAATTGCTTAAGGTCCGCCTCTTCGGCTTCGGCCAAAAGCTCCACCCGGCTGTCAGGCAGATTCTTGACCCACCCCCGGACGCCCAAACGGCCGGCGATATCCCTGACGGTGTAACGAAACCCGACACCCTGCACTTTTCCGCTGTAATACAGATGCGCTCTCTGGGTCATAATCAAATTCCATTTCTCCCGACGCGGGATGGCTAGAAAATCCCGGCCGGAACGCGCTCATTGCAGTTAAATTTTACCACAGATCAGGAGCAAAAGAAACGAGAAAATAGGTTCCGGCCAAAAAAAATCCCCACCTCTACAATAAACGCGTAGCGATGAGGATAATATCCCGCCTCTCAAGATGCGGCAAATATATTTGCCGCGCACGGCGGGATAAATTCGCGCATATAACTTACGTCACCCCTTACGGGGTTCCGTAAGTTATGCGCTCATTTATCGGGGCGACAGGACTTGAACCTGTGACCTCAACGTCCCGAACGTTGCGCTCTAGCCAAACTGAGCCACGCCCCGTGATGTGATAGTATAACAGACTTTTTCAGAATTGGCAATATCAGAAGTTTCAGGAAAGGACATCCGCCTTTTTTGCCAGTATGTCCAACTCTATGTTCACCTTATCCGAAGGCCCTTTAATGTTCAAGGTCGTATTCTTCAAAGTGTGCGGTATTACATATACGCTCACCAGGTTCGATCTTCTGGAAACGACGGTCAGGCTGATCCCGTCGATCGCGATCGAGCCTTTAGGCAAGACATACCTTGTTTGCTCAACGGGTATGGCTATAGCGAAACAAAGGTTATTCTCCACATAACTCTTCCTTCGGATCAGGCCGACGCAGTCTATATGGCCAAGCACAAAATGCCCGGACAATCTCTCGCCTACCTTAAGACTGCGCTCCAGATTAACCGCTTCGCTAATGCGCAAACCGCAGAGACAGGTATTTTTCATCGTCTGCGGCATCACCTCAAAACTTAACCTGCCTTTGTCGATCTTTACCACCGTAAGGCACACCCCGTTGACGGCTATACTATCGCCTATCCGGCTGTCCTGCCAGACAATGCCGGTCTCGACGGTCAGGAAACTGACATTGCCCCGCTTGGAGATATCGCTGACCCTGCCCAGTTCCTCGATTATGCCGGTAAACATTATTTTATATAACCTTCGATCAGCACATCTTCGGCGATATGGCGGTATCTTATATCCTTAAGCCTGATCGCGTTATCTATGCGGCCGATCCCCCGGCCCATCACCGATGTCGGGGCTTCTTTGCCGCCGATTATCTTGGGGCTGATGAAAAACAGCACCTTATCCACCAGCCCTTCATCGAACAATGAGCCGATCAATGTCCCCCCGCCCTCCACCAGTATATTGGTGATATTAAGCAGGGCCAATTTTTTCATCATATCCTTAAGATTGATCTGCCCGGATCTTTCCTTCACCTCCAGTATCTTTGCCTTTTCCGCCAGGCTCTTGCGGTTCTCGGTCTCTTGCCCGGGTTTTGCCGGCAGGGTAATGATCAAAACCTTGCCCTGGGCTGAAAAAATATTGGCGTCCGGCGGGGTGCTTAACTGGCTGTCCACTACCACCTTTACCGGCCGGCGTTTTGAGAACCACGTATCCAGCTTGGGATCATCCCGCAATACGGTATTCACTCCGACCATTATGGCGTCGTAATCCTGGCGTATTTTATGCGCGTAGGACCTGGATTTATCGCAGGTTATCCATTTGGAATCCCCGTTCCTGGTAGCGATCTTTCCGTCCAACGATTCGGCGACCTTTACCGTAACGAACGGCAGCTTTTTGGTGATGCTCTTTATATAAACCTCATTTATCCGTTCAGCTTCCTCTCCCAGGATCCCCAGCTCGACCTTTATATTATTCTGTTTTAGTATGGCTATGCCTTTGCCGTTGACCAGGGGATTGGGATCGACCATGGCAACGACCGCATGCTTTATCCCGCTTCTTATTATCTCATCCCCGCAAGGCGGGGTCCTGCCGTAATGCGCGCAGGGTTCCAGGGTAACGTATAAAGTGGCCCCCCTGGCCGCCGGACCCGCTTCATTCAAAGCGACCAACTCGGCGTGGGAAAGCCCGGCCTTCTCGTGATACCCTCCGCCGACCACCTTATTGTTCTTCACCACCAATGCGCCTACAAGGGGATTAGGCGAAGTCCTGCCTTTGGCCTTCAGCGCCAATCCCAGCGCCATTTTCATATAGTAAGAATGGTCTTTTAACATTTCAATCCGCTCTGGCTTTCGCCTCTTTTAATTTTTCGACCAGCTCATAAGGTATCTTCATCGCGCCCATATAAACATTGGGTTTCGACTTGCCGTGATAATCCGAGCCGCCGGTGACCAAAAGGTTCAATTTCTTTGCTGTATGCAGGTAAGAATCGACCATTGATCTGGTATGTTCCAGGTAATAGACCTCCAGCCCCATAAGCCCGTATTCGGCGAACCTGGGAATCAGGTCGTCCCTTCCCATGGAATACGGATGCGCCAGCACGGGGATGCCGGAGAACTTAAGGATCAAACCTATAGCCTCCTGCGGGGATAATTTAAAATTAGCCACATAAGCGGGGCATTTATCGCCTATGTATTTATTGAAGGCCTCATAGGTGGAATTAACCAACCCCTCTTTGACCATCGCCTGGGCGACGTGCAACCTGCCGACCGTGCCTATTGCCGAAAGATCGAAGACCTTTTCCGGGGCAAGGCTCAATCCCAGCGCCTTTAATTTATCGCAGATCCGGTATATCCGGTCGACCCGGTTTTTTTTCAAGAGCTGAAGTCTCTCCAGCAGGCTTTTATCCCTATGATCCAACAGATATCCCAGGAGATGTATCTCCAGCCCCTCATGCTCAGAGGTCAACTCGATCCCCGGCAAGACCTCTACCTGTCCGCCGGCGCTTGCCGCGATAGCCCTTTCCACCCCCTCGACCGTATCATGGTCGGTAATGGCTACAGCGGACAACCCGGCCTTGACAGCTTCAGCGATCAATTCTTCCGGAGTGGCAGTGCCGTCGGAGTAATTGGTATGGGTGTGCAGGTCGGCGGATCTCATTCAGGTCTTTCGGATTTTATCTTATCCAGTATACCGTTAACGAATTTGCCTGAAGCGTCCCCGGAATATTTCTTGGCCAGATCCACCGCTTCATTTATGGACACCTTGGGAGGGATGTCTTTGCGGAAGATCAATTCAAAACCCGCCATGCGCAATATATTCCTGTCCACCACCGCCATACGGGTAAGTTCCCAGTTAGTCGCGTACCCGGCGATCTTATCGTCAATCACCTTGATATGCTCCGACACCCCCTTGACCAGACCCTCGGTGAAGGCTTTTATTTCGTCGCTGATATCCTTTTCATGGTCCATCTTCCAGAAATTCTCAAGGGTCGCGTCATAACGCTCCTTGGTGATATCGATCTGGTAAAGGACCTGCAGGGCTAGTTCTCTTGAAAGGCTGCGTTTTCTCATTTTATTTTATCTGGCTTAAAAGATTGACCATCTCGATGGCGGATAGCGCGGCATCCCGCCCCTTATTGCCGTCCTTGGAACCTGAACGCTCGACCGCTTGCTCAATAGTGTCAGCGGTGATCAAACCGAAGATAACCGGCAGGGAATTATCCATAGAGACCTTGGCTATCCCTTTCGCCGCTTCTGAAGCGATAAAATCAAAATGCGGGGTCGATCCGCGGATCACCGTCCCCAAACAGATCACTGCGTCATAAGACTTGGCCTCCGCCATTTTCTGTGCCGCGGTAGGTATCTCAAAAGCCCCGGGGACCCAGGCAACAGTGATATCATTGTCTTCCACTCCGTGCCTGACCAGGGTATCCAGGCAACCGGCAACAAGCTCCTTGGTCATAAAATCATTGAACCTGGAAGCGACAACTGCGAATTTCTTCCCTTTTGAAACCAGACTTCCTGTTATTTCCTTTGCCATTTTTCACTCCTCCTGGTATACGTATACCACACCGGTGCATATTCCGATTGCACCGGGTGCCACTCGTCAAATACCACACCGGCACATATTCTCCGCCACAAGGCGGATACCGGCGTATTCAAATAACGCCGGGTGCTATTGCGCCGGGTGTAAATCATAGAAACACAACACCCATTAAATATCCAACTTATGCCCCATTTTCTCTTTTTTGGTCTTCAGATATATGTAATTATTCTGGTTAGGCTCGATCTCCAGCGGAACACGCTCCACCACTTTGAGCCCGTATCCTTCCAACCCTACGATCTTGCGGGGATTATTGGTCATCAACCGTATATTCTTTACCCCCAGTTCAGCCAGTATCTGCGCGCCTATCCCGTAATCCCGCAGATCGGGCTCGTAACCCAAGGCCTGATTAGCCTCTACAGTATCCAGGCCCTGCTCCTGCAACCCGTAGGCCCTGATCTTAGCCTCCAGGCCTATGCCCCGGCCTTCCTGTTTCATATACAGGACAATGCCTTTTTTCTCTTTGTCGATCATCTGCATAGCCTTTTTCAGCTGCCGGCCGCAATCACAGCGCAAAGAACTAAAAACATCTCCGGTAAGGCATTCCGAATGCACCCTGACCAGAAGCGATTCCTGAGACCACTCTCCCATAATCAAAGCTACATGGGTCTGGCCGTTGGTCAGGTCGCGGTAAAGGATCAATTTATAGTTTCCGCATTCCGTGGGCAGGTTCACTTCGGAAACACGCTCGATCAATTTTTCCGAGCGCCTGCGGTATTCTATAAGATTGGCGATAGAGCCGATCTTCAATTTATGCTTCTGGGCAAACTCCCGCAACTGAGGAAGCCTGGCCATAGACCCGTCATCGTTCATTATCTCGCAGATCACCGCCGCCGGGTATAATCCGGCTATCCGCATCATATCCACGGAAGCCTCGGTATGGCCTGCCCGGACCAAGACCCCACCCTTGCGGGCCTTTAACGGGAAAATATGCCCGGGTTTGGAAAGTTCTTCCGGCTTTGCGGACGGATTGATCAGGGTTTCAATGGTATGCGCCCGGTCAAAAGCGGATATCCCGGTGGTAACCCCTGAGGCGGCATCCACAGAGATCATCCAGGCAGTCGAAAACGGGTCTTTCTTGTTAGCCTGCATCGGATCCAGCTTAAGCTGATTAAGCCGTTCTTCTTCCATCGGCACACAGATCAGACCGCGGCCGTATTTGGCCATGAAATTTATGTACTCAGGCTTGGCGAAAGAAGCGGACATGATCAGGTCGCCTTCATTTTCGCGGTCCTCGTCATCGACGATAATGACCATCAGCCCTTTTTTAAGATCCTCTATTATTTCCGCGGTCGAATTGAACATATCCCTCCATAAAATAATAAGCCCGAAGGCAATCTTCGGGCATAGTTTATTTTATCCATCTTCTTCCATCTGGACTATCGCGCAGAAGCAAGACACCAATCTGACATCTTAGATTGGGTGTCGACATTCAGCGTTATACCCGTCCGAACCGGCACCGGACGGTATGCTGCTTCTGCTGCACCATCGGCCCCGGAATCACACCGGATCTGCGAGCGCTGAAATTTAAGCGCCTGCTCGCGGGCTATAACACCAAGACCTATAATTGATGGATTGGTGTGCGCCTTTGCGCGACCGCCGGTCAGGAATCACACCTGGCCCTGAAGATTTAATGTGCTTAAGTATAAACTAAAACTCTTTTCTTGTCAAGGGCTTTAAAAATACCTATAATAATCCCATGGAAACTATTATCCGGCAAACAAATAAATACCTGATCAAAAACCGCAAGACCTTATCTGTAGCCGAATCCTGCACCGGAGGGCTTTTCTCCTTCCTGCTCACCTCTTTACCAGGCAGCTCGAAGTATTTTAAGCTCGGGGCAGTAGTTTACAGCAACCAGGCAAAACACGATATCCTGGGCATTCCCCTGGCTTTGATCAAAAAACACGGCGCGGTTTCCCAGGAAGTTGCCGAGGCAATGGCACACGCTGTGCGCCGTATCGCTAAAACCGATTATGGTATCGGGATCACCGGCATTGCCGGGCCTTCCGGCGGAACCAAAATCAAACCAATAGGCACTGTCTTTATCGCGGTAACTTTCAAGAACGGATATATCTGCAATCAATATTGCTTTAAAGGAAACCGCAGCCTGATCCAGCGTCAATCAGCCCTGGCCGCCCTTCATTTACTACGTAGACGTTGTAGCTAACTTCCTGATAATATTAGGTTTACAAATAAATGTTTTATGAGGTAAATCGCAAGCTCGAAACTAATGAAAACATTTATTTGTAATTACTTTACTCACAACGGGTTGCGTACAACGTCTACAAGGATATGAGAGCATTTATAGCGATAGAGCTGCCTGCGGAGATCAAGGAATATTTAAGCCGCATACAGAATAAGTTAAAAACCTGCCAGGCTGATATGAAATGGGTTAAACCACAGAATATCCACCTTACCCTGAAATTCCTCGGAGAGATCAACGCGGAGCAATCAGATCAAACCGCTTCCCTACTAAAAGAAACCGCTGATAATAATTGTTCTTTTATAATAAGCCTGGCCTTGCTTGACGCATTCCCGGGAATAAATGCCCCGCGCATAATCTGGTTAGGGATTGATCAGGGAGAACTCCCGCTAAAAAAAATCGCCGCGGATCTGGAAGACGGATTGACAAAGATAGGCATCCCTGCGAAAACACAGCCTTTTTCCGCGCATATAACCCTGGCCAGGAACCGCTCCTGCTTTAATCAACAAGCCCTGGTTGGCGGAATAGCCGGTTTGAATAACAAACTAAAGAACGAAAAACATGAATTTACCGCGAATAAACTCACGCTTTTCAGAAGCACACTAACCCCGCTTGGCCCGATCTATGAAGCCCTGCAAACATTACCCTTAGGGAACAGTTGTTAATGCTCACTAATCAGGTAACTCTTTTGGTATATTATGATAGAAACAGCCTATTTACAAGAAACTGAATTCATTTTGGCAATGACGTGTTTGTAAGTTCAAGGGGGATAATAGATTAGAGAACGAGGAACCGTCCCCTATTTCAAGAGGCGGAATACGATTTGAAGGATAAAATTGGCATAAATTCCGGCGACAATATCATCGGTCATTATGCCTACGCTGCCATGCAGCTGCTGCAGCTTTCCGGCGGGATAAGGCTTAAGGGTATCCAATATGCGGAAAAGGACAAATCCGATGATAACCGCCCAGGGGCTGAAAGGAACGAATAATAAGCTTAAAAGCATTCCCGCCACTTCATCAATGACCACGACCTGCGGGTCCTTCCGTCCATATATCTTTTCAGTATAACCGCTGAGCCAGAATCCCAGGAATAAAAACAAAGATATGGCGCCGATAAACAACGCCGGGTTATCCTTTACCAGGAAATACACCGCGACCCCGGCGATGCTGCCGAATGTCCCGGGGACCAAAGGCAGATATCCCGCCCCGAAAAAAGTAGCAACTGTCTTGATCAGGAAATTACGCATCTTTAGATATTGGCAATGACCTTGCGGTTATCCCAGAGGTAGGAAAATCCGGAATATATGGTCAGGCCGACGATAAACCACATAAAGACATCGATCCCCTGGCGGAAGAATTTTTCCCAGGCCGGATTCCAGGTAGAGACATTAAGCATTACTTCCTTAAAAACTATAAAACCCAGGATCAGGAATATAATAACCATCTGGGAGAATGTCTTGTGCTTGCCCATCTTACCGGCGGACAGAACCTTGCTTTTGTTCAATGCGAACAGCCGGAAAGAAGTTATCAGTATCTCGCGGGACACGATAATCATAAACATCCAATCCTTGATCAGCTGCATCTGCACAAAAGCCGCGAACGCCGCCAGGACCAGTATCTTATCGGCGATAGGATCCATCAGCTTGCCGAAATCCGTGGACATATTCCGCTTACGGGCGATCCTGCCGTCCAGGTAATCGGATACTGCCGCGCAGATAAAAACCAAAAGGCTTATTATCTTTGGCCAAAGGCCCTGAAAAGATAGAAATATCATAAACACAAATGTAAGCGCTATCCTGAACATAGTTATTTTATTGGCGATGTTCATTAATTACCTCTCCCGTTAGATCATATTCCAGCGTATCTGTTATTTTTACCCTTACAAACTCTCCCGGCCTTAATTTTTCTTTTGACCTTATGTACACAAGGCCGTCCACTTCCGGCGCGTCATATTGGCTGCGCCCGAGATAGCAATCGTCTTTTTTCTCTTCTACCAGCACATCAATGGCCCTGCCCAGGAACTTCCGGTTTACCTGACAGGATATTTCCTGCTGGGCCGTCATTATCCTGTTAAAGCGCTCTTCCTTGACCCTGGCCGGGACCTGTCCCGGCAGTTTATAAGCAGGCGTGCCTTCTTCCCGGGAAAATGCAAAAGCCCCTAATCTTTCAAATTTCATCTCGCGGCAGAATTCCAGGAGTTCCTCGAACTCCTTATCTGTTTCCGAGGGAAAACCCACAATAAAACAAGTCCTCAAGGCGACATCCGGAATAGTCTTGCGGATCCGGGCGACCAGCCGTTCCATATCTTTTCTGGCTGTGCCCCGATTCATCAGTTTCAATACCCGGTCATTGATATGCTGCAACGGCATATCGATGTATTTGCAGACCCGGGGATTGTCCCTGATAAACTCTAAGAGGTCGTCGTCTATCCTGCTGGGATATAAATACAGCAGCCGTATCCAGCCGATCGAACCGGCATCCCGGACGATCTTCTTTAAAAGAGCGGTCAATCCTGATTTATTTTTCGGCCCTAACCCGTAACCGGTGATATCCTGGCCGATTATATTGATCTCCGATAGCTTTTGGGAATTCCACTCCCGGACTTTTTTCAGTATATCCGCAGGAGAAAGGCTCTCAAAATCCGGTTTGATCTTAGGGATTATACAATAACTGCAGTTATTTATGCAGCCTTCGCATATCTTAAGATACGCGTAATGCCCGGGAGTAAGGCTGAACCTGGATTTATCCGGGCTAAGGCGCACCCTGCCGACAAAAGCGTCCACTTCCGGCAATTCAGAGCGTAATTTATCCGCGTAGCGCTGGCTGAGGCAGCCGCAAACAATGATCTTTCTTAAACGGCCGGATCTTTTTAATTCGATCAGGTCCAGGATCGCGTCGATGGATTCGGATTTAGCGTCCTGAATGAAAGCACAGGTATTAACTATGGCTATATCCGCTTTATCTATATCCACGATGGGATATCCGGACAAATTCAGCCTGCCAAGCATCCCTTCTGAATCAACCAGGTTGCGCGTACAGCCCAAGCTTAATATCCCGATCCGGGCCTTTGCCATCAACGTCCGATCTTAAGGCCGTTCTTGGTAATAACGATATCTTTTAGGACCTGGTCCCTCCTGCCCAAAGTGGGGATGACCTTGCCGTTTACTTCCAGGCGCACCCCTCCGGCAGAACCCAAGAGCAGTTCGATCTTATCTTTCGCTTTCCAATTTTCATCCCTGCCTTTTTTCAGGATGCTCTGGAAAACGGTTTTGCCGTCGATCTTTGCCTGCACCCAGCAATCTTCAAGCGCGTGCAAACCGGCCCTTAATTCCGAATCCGCGCTGTTATTAAAAGCGATGCTTCCCTGGAATTTAGCTTTGGCCGCCGGGCTCACAGCTGCGGGCTTAGACTTGGCCGCTTGCGCCGGTTTCCTTGCTGGTTTCACCCTGGCATGCACGGTCGCTTTATTTTTCTTCGACCATCCGGAAATCCGGGCAGCCGTAGATCTTACAAGATTAAACAGGCCTATAACCAGGAATATAAGGATTATAAAAGATACGATCGATACGATCAACCTAAGATTGAACGCTTTTTCCGCCCCGGATGATTGTTTAAGATAACCGCGGTCTTTTTTACCTTCCGGATCAGACGGCTTGATCGTCACCCTTGCTTCTTTATAACAAGGGATATAATCTTCAGGGCTTACGCCGAGGCATTGGCAATACAGTTTAAGGAAGCCTTTTATATATATCGGATTGAGATTGACAAAATCATCGTCTTCTATGGATTTAAGTATATCCAGGTGGATCTTGGTCTTATTATGGACGTCTTCAATGGATATACCCTGTTCCAGCCTTTTTTTCTTGAGCTTCGCGCCAACCGATTCCATAATTAACCTGCTTGTTTGCCCGGCATAACCTGATTCTTCAGCCACTCATCCCGATCCACCAGCAGCCTCCTGGGCTTGCTTCCCTCGTAAGGGCCTACAATACCGTCCTCTTCCATCATATCGATCATCCGGGCGGCGCGGGTATAACCAAGGCGCATCCTTCTCTGCAATATCGAAACAGACGCCTGATTGCTCTCGATGACCACCCGGACCGCCTCGTCATAGAGATCGTCTTTCTCGGTGCTCACGCTGCCTGATCTGGACGGATCTTTTAATACCTCTTCATTATATACCGGTTCAGCCTGCGCCTTTATAAAATCGACTACTCTTTCAATCTCCTTATCCGTGACCAAAGCGCCCTGCGCGCGGACAATCTTCGCGTCCTGAGGCTTGAGAAAAAGCATATCCCCTCTGCCCAGCAGTTTATCCGCTCCGTTCATATCCAAGACTGTCCTGGAATCAACCTTGGAAGCGACTTTAAAAGAGATGCGCGCCGGAAGATTTGCCTTGATAACGCCGGTTATTACGTCGACAGACGGCCTCTGGGTAGCTAAAACCAGGTGGATCCCCACTGCCCGGGAAAGCTGGGCCAGACGGGTAACCGCGCTTTCAACCTGGTCGCGGGCGACCATCATCAGATCGGCGAATTCATCGATCAAAACGACTATATAAGGCATCCACTCCTTAGGCTGTTTTTCATTGTAGGCGATAATATTGCGCGCCCCGGCTTCAGCCAGAAGGCGATATCTATGCTCCATTTCATTGACCACCCAATTCAATACCCCGGCGGCTTTTTTGGATTCGGTAACCACAGGGCAAAGTAAATGCGGCAGTCCGTTAAAAGGCGCCAGCTCCACCATTTTCGGGTCGATCATCACCATCTTGAGTTCATTGGGGGAACACTTCCAAAGCAAGGATAGGATCACTGAATTGACGCATACGGTCTTACCCGCTCCGGTAGTCCCGGCTATTAAAAGATGCGGCATCTGGTCCAGATAGCCGACCACCGGAGCGCCGGCAATATCCTTACCCAGTGAAATAGTCAATTTTGACTTCGCGTCCTGGAACTCCTTCGCGGCAAGCAACTCTTTTAGGTAGACCAGGGTGCTTTGCATATTGGGAACCTCCACCCCGACCCTAGCCTTGCCCGGAATAGGAGCCACGATCCTGACCGACTGCGCCTTCATCGCCAAAGCGATATCATCGCCTAAAGCGACTATGCGGTTAAGCTTGACCCCGGGAGCAGGCTCGAGTTCATACCGGGTTATTATCGGCCCGCGCTCGATATCCGTGACCTTGACCGCGATCCCAAAATCCTCCAGCGTATCCTGCAGGACACGGGCATTATTGGTCAAGTCCTCTTTTATCTGCCTGGCCTCTAAAGGCGGCGGCGAATCCAAAAGGTCCAATCCGGGCAAACGATAATCCCCGATCAACACCTCTTTGGGTCTAGGCTTAGGGTTTTCAGAAGCGGGCTTATCCGTTTCGGCCTTGATCTTCACTTTCGGTTTTATGATACCCGGCTTTTCTATCGCCTCTTCAGCGAGGTCAACGGGCTTAACCTCGGCGATCCGGGGCTTTATGATCTTATCCCGAAGCGCTTTTTTCCCTGAGATGATCTTTTTGATCAACCCCTGGCTTTCGGATCTTTTCTTCCAGAAAGGAACAAACACGAGTTTAGCCTTATCCACCGAATTCACCAGAAACGTGGAGATCATTATCTCGGTCACCAGCGCCAACGACAAAAGTATAAGTGTGATAAAAAGGATATACCCGCCGAGCTGCCCGAAATAGTTATTAATGAACCGCGAGATAATGAAACCCAAAAAACCGGCGTGGTAGAAGCTTACCGAGGCGTCTTTTATGATGATCAAACCAATAAGCGAACCGCAGGAAACAGCCAAAAGTCCCAGTCCGATCATCCGGGGGATACTTAAATAGGGGGGGTCATTCCTGAAGAGCTTTATCCCTGCCCAGAGCAGAAACAACTGCATGATAAAACAGGCCCATCTGCCGAAAAAAAAGATTATTATCCAACCCAGATAGGCGCCGAAAGTCCTGATCAAATTATGCGGGGGGACATTGGGGTGCGAAGAATGGAAACCGAGATCATTAGGGTCAAAAGATAAAAGGCTGGCTAGAACAATAAGCCCTGCGGCAACAAGAAGAATGCCTTTAAACTCATTGATCCTCTTCTCTTTCACTTTTTGTCGGTTTCTTCTGCTTTTTTCTTGCTGAGGTTGATCCTGCCTAATTCATCTATCTCAACCACCTTCACTTTGAATTCATCTCCGACCTTTACCACGCTGTTCACATCCTTGACGAATTTCTCCGCCAATTCCGAAACGTGGACCAGTCCCTCTTTACCCGGCGCTATCTCGCAAAAAGCCCCGAAGGTAGTGACCCTCTTGACTTTCGCCGGATATATCCTGCCCACTTCCACATCGTCGGTGATCGCCTTGATCATCGAAATAGCGGCCTGGGATTTATTCACGTCGTTGGAAGCGACCAAAACAGTTCCGTCATCATCTATATCGATGCTGGCGCCGGTGGCCGCGATGATCTGCTTAATGGTCTTTCCGCCCGGACCGATGACCGCGCCGATCTTCTCGGTATTGATCTTTATCTTATCGATCCTGGGCGCGTACACCGATAAGGCGCTGCGCGGCTTTTCAAGGCACGCGGTAATCTTATCCAGGATGAAAAACCTGGCTTTTTTGGCCTGGGACAAAGCGTTCTTGAGCAGCTCCAGGTCTATGCCGTCGATCTTAAGGTCCAGCTGCACCGCGGTCATGCCGGTCTTGGTCCCGGCGACCTTAAAGTCCATATCCCCGAAATGATCTTCCACTCCGGCGATATCGGTCAGGATGACCGCTTTATTCCCCTCCTTGACCAGGCCCATAGCTATGCCGCTTACCGGTTCTTTGATCGGTACGCCCGCGTCCATCAAGGAAAGACTGGCCGCGCATACCGTGGCCATGCTCGAAGACCCGTTTGATTCCAGTATCTCGGAAACAACCCTTACAGTATAAGGGAATTGCTCTTTAGTGGGCATTACAGCCAACAAGGCCCGTTCAGCCAGAGCGCCGTGCCCGATCTCCCGGCGTCCGGGACCGCGCATAGGCTTGGTCTCGCCAACGCTGAAAGGCGGAAAACAGTAATGCAGCATAAAATTCTTGTATTTCTCCCCTTCCAGGGATTCGATCATCTGCTCGTCATCTCCGGTACCCAGCGTGATCACTGCCAGGCTCTGGGTCTGTCCGCGGGTAAAAAGCGCGGAGCCATGGGTGCGCGGCAGGAACGACGCCTCACAGCTTATCGGCCGGATCTCTTCGAAACCGCGCCCGTCGACGCGCACCTTATCGTCCACGATCATTTTGCGCACTTCCGCTTCTTCAACTTCAACCAAAGCCGTTTTTATATCCAGGTCCGAAAAGCCCTCGGCGGTCAGAGAAGCCTGCAGCTCTTTCGATAAAAGCTCTATACCGTCTTCCCGGTCCTCTTTCTTGGTTAACTTATAAACCTGGCGTAAACGCTCCATTGCCAGGCCCTGGACCTTTTCCATCAATGCCGGGTCGATCTTTTTATACGCCGGTTCGATCTTGGCTTTGCCGAATTCCTTGGCGAATTCTTCCTGAAAACGGATAATATCCTGTATATGTTCATACGCGAATTTAACCGCGTCAAAGTAGACCTCTTCCGAGACCTCTTTACACTTTGATTCCAGCATGACCACGCCTTTTTTATTGGCTACCACGATCAAATCAAGGTCGGAAACGCTGGTCTGGGCATAGGTGGGATTCAGGATAAATCCCGATTCATTCCTGGCTACCCGGCAGCAGCCTATCGGCCCGGCGAACGGTATATCGGAAATGCAAAGGGCGGCTGACGCGCCGTTAACGGCCATTATATCCGGGTCATTTTCCGCGTCGCTGGACAAAACCAGGGCCACTATCTGAACCTCGTTCAAAAAACCTTTAGGAAAAAGCGGACGGATAGGCCTGTCGATAAGCCGGGATGTCAATATCTCATTCTCCGACGGCTTGCCTTCACGCTTAAAGAAACCGCCGGGGATCCTTCCCGCGGCATATGTCTTTTCCTGGTATTCCACGGTCAAAGGAAAGAAATCCTGGCCTTCCCTGATCTTAGCGGACACGCAGGCAGTGACCAACACAACGGTACCGCCGTATTCCACCACGACCGAACCATTGGCCTGTTTAGCCACCTTACCTGTTTTAAGATTGAAATCCTGGTCCCCGAATTTAATGCTCTTCGCGTTTTCTTTCATAATCATCCTATTCTTTCTAAGGCTTCTTGATGTGCTCTGTTGGCGAGGATATAAAGGTATGGCAGCTATTTCCTCAGATTAAGTTTGTCCAGGAGTTCCTGGTATTTAGTGCTGTCTTTCTTCTTAAAATAATTAAGAAGCCGGCGGCGTTTCCCGACCAGGACCAAGAGCCCGCGGCGGGAATGGAAATCTTTCTTATGAAGCTTGAAATGATCAGTTAAAAGATTGATCCTCTCAGTCAAAAGCGCTATCTGCACCTGCGCTGATCCGGTATCCTGATTATGTCCTTTAAAACTATCGATTATTTTTTTCTTCTTCTCAACGACTAAAACCAATCTTGTCACCTCCTTAATTAACTTCTTTTGGATCCATTATATGTTATTTCCCGGCTCAAGTCAATAGCTTCCTCAGGCCGATTACTGATTATAGCATATTATTCGGACTTTAACAGAATTATTTTTGATATCAAAAGGCTGCATTTCAAGGTATCGCTTTCTTTGGATTTAACCGAGATCTGCATTTTTTCGGTCTTCAGGAGCTTCTTGGATGTTTCAATCGCGTAAATGAATTCGATAAGGCGCCTAAGCTCGCCCTCGCAATTCAGGGTAACCGTGTATTCCTTGGAGGTAGCGCTCTGCTTGACCGTACCGGGCTTCATATCCAAAAGATAAACCGTGGATTTATTAGCCAGGGTCTCCACCTCCTTCATTAAGGAAGACATCTCCTCCTCGGCCGAGCCCTCCTTGGTAAAGAAAGACCTATATTGGGCGCTTTCCAGCTCAATGCGCTCTTTCTCTCCCAATATGCGCAGATCCACCTTTATTGCCGCCTCTTTCTCCGTTATCTGCTTATCCAAAGACTGCAACTTTGAGGAAATAGGGGCGATTATCAGCCGGTCGAACAAAGCCATCAGGACAAATATCCCCGCGGCGTAAAACTTCATTTTATCGCGCTTAGGCAGATGCGCCAGGAACGCGTATATATCCTGTATCTTTTTCATCATCAATGCCCCGCCACTTTCTTCAACAGGCAATTGATCTCAAAATCGACGATATCCTTGCCCGCCTCTTTCCTTTTGGTGGTATATTTGGTCTTGACTTCTTTAAAATATTTCGATTTGGCCATGCTGTCGACAAAGGAAAATACCGTAGACATCGATAATGCCGTACCTTTTGTGGTCAGCCTGCCCTGCTCGTCAGCCCGGATATCGCTGAATTCCAGGTCTTCCGGCATGATCTGGGATAATTCCCGGATCACTTCCAGCAGGCTTCCCTGACCGGAAAAATACTTGCGCATGGTATTTATGCCGACCAGTTCCTTTTCCAGCTTAAGCGTATCCTTGTTCAACGATAGGTATTTATCGTTCAACACGTTCAGGTAAGCGCCTTTAAAATATATCCTGGTCAACATAATAAAGAAAACCAGCGTGAACGCTGCCAGGAAAAGCATCCCCACCAGAGCAAGATCCCTTCCCCGCTGTTCCAAGACCTGCTTTAATTTCAATTCCTCCGGAATAAGGTTGACTTTTACTTCATCGCAGGCCAAGAGCCCGCAGATCAGGCTGAATAAAGAATAATCCTTTTCTTTCGCGATGAAATCCTGGACAGCCGGTGAAGACACTATGCCTTTCGCGTAAGAGACGACCTTTACCGGCAGGCCGAACGCCTCCCCCAGGATATTCTCAAAGTCCGCGACCCCTTCTACCGCGCCCGAGATAAAGAGCCTTTCTACATTGCGCTCTATATCCTCGTTCTGATATGCCTCCAGGGATTTACGCACCTCTTCGCTGAACTTGACCAGGCTTTTCTCGTTATCGCTGACCAGATGCTGCCTGCCGATAGGTATAGACCTGACGAATATTACCCTGCCTTTAAGAATAACATTGAAATCGGTAAAATCCGAATCGATATGGATGAGCCCCACAGGAGCGCTGTGCGATTCCAGCCTCAATATCCTGTTTGACGCCCAGGCCAGCCCCTCCGGGGCAAAGAGCACTTTTTTTATCCTTAACCCGGCCTTTTCCAGCATCTCCAGCTGTTTCCGGACTATCTTGGAATTAATGATGACCATAAGTATCTTGGTGTAATTTTTCTTATAAACGCCGATATCGATATGATCGACGATGACCTCTTCGCGCGAATAAGGGGTATGCCGTCCCGCCTGCAGGCTGATGATCTCCTTTATTTCCTGGGGATTGACCGACGGGACTTCAATATTCTTGGTGATCACCACCTGGGATGAGATCACAGTGATGATCTCAGGGGCCCTGGCTTTAGTTCCGGAGTAAAAATCAAGTATAGCCTTGACGATATCGGCGTCAGCCAGACCGGTCGTCGGCACGATCTTGACGCTGACCAGCTCTTTCTTCTGCCGGCTCATCCGCATAAAACATAGTCTCAGGGTATTGACGCTGAAATCTATGCCGACCACCTCGCGGATCTTCGCCCCGAAAGGGCTCTTTATATTCCTCATTGGACCATTGGACATCTTTTATCCTTCCCTGCAGTATAAAACCCGGCCCGACCGGTCGATCACGAAATCGATCTCATTCGTATCCCTGCGGCTGTTAAGCCTGGCCCGGCTTTTGCCCCTGAAGACACTCGAGCGGACAGTTATCGACTGCGTTACCACGGAACTAAGCGCGGCTATTTGATTTACCGTCATACTGTAATTCCGGCTCAATTCAGGGACGATATTGCCGATACTCTCGAAATAGTTATCATCCGCGGTCAGGTTTATTCCGTCCTTCCCCGCGCGAAAAAACATTATATTCTCCGCCACATTCGCATCTATGCCCAGAGCCATTAATACCGTCTTAGGCGCGGTATTGATGTTGACCTTGCCGCTGCTATAAATTGTAATATAAGCTTTTATTTTCTCAAAGATATTTTCATTGAATCCCCGCACAAGAAGCAATTCCTCCAGGACCTGTAATCCGGCGTCTTTGGATTCATAAGGATATATCCCGGAACGGTAAAAGCTGTCTTCCGCGCTCCTGTCGGAAAGGATCAGGCTGCTGTCTGCGTCGCGCCAATCCATAACCGAGGCAGCCAGGCCTTCGGCGTCGGATTCATCCGCGTTCAGGGCTAAATAAAAAAGCCGTTTCAAGACCTTAAAATCAACGGCGTTTATGTTCACCCTGCTTTCTTCATCGACCATTCCGTAGCGCCTGCGCACCTCGCCTGAACCGGAGTCCGTATAGTCATAATAGATATCGAATACCCCGTCGGACATCGCGACGTTGCGAAAGGCGCCGGGATTATCGCACCAAGGGTCGTTCAGGGCGTCATAATCTTTTTCGTCTTCCTTCCTCAATTCCACGGCGGCCTTGATCATGCCCGCCTGGGCTATAAGATGCAATTTACCGCGCTCCTCAAGCCTTTTTATCAGGACCAGCTTCTGCCTGACCTGATAACCGATGATCACGGCAAAGGCGGAAAGAATGCACAATGACCAGAGCGCGACGATCAATATCAAGCCTTTATTTCCCTGCCGGGGCCTGCGCCCCGGGCCCAATATGCCCCTGCTCATTCTTTCAACTCCCCGCTGACCGGAATACTCACTGTTTTATTGAACGCATATCCCCCGGACCCCGAACCCAGCCCCAACTCCATCCGGACCGCGTCAGGAAGCCTGTCCGCCGTGTTCTCCTCGCTCCAGGAATATTCTTTTTTCTGCTTATCGAAAACGCGGTAACTGAATTTACAGGAATTTATCCCGGTTAACGCATGATCCGGAGTTACACGGACATCCAGGTAGCTCTGGGAATAATCCATCTGGCTCCTGGTCAACACCTTGTTCTGCCGATCATACGCGTAAACGACTTTGCCGGGGATATTTATCCGCGCGATAGGACTTTTGACCAATGCCGGAATAGTCAGGCTGTCCTGTTGCCCGGTAAAACCGATGCCGGTGAATTCAAAGCTGTTGGCTATATCCGCGGCAAATCTCTCCAGGAATATATTCAGGTCTTCGTTGACCTTAAGCGTATCCATCCGCTGCCACAGCCTTATTCCGCTGAAAAGTGTCGAATGGATCACCAGGGAGATCACCGCCATCATCCCGCAGACGACCAGCAATTCGATAAGGGTGAAACCCCTCTTATTATTTTGTCTTGTTCTGGTCATATCTCGCATAGGCGGTCCGGGAAAACCCGACGCCCCTTATACCGGCTTTCCATTTGACATCCTGGGTTACCTGATACAGATATTCGCTTTCATCTGCCAGAAAATAACTTAAATCCAATTCAAAATCCTTCTTGCCGACGGTAAAATTACCTTCAGTCTCCAATATGGCATCCGGACCCGATGACTCCAACGCGTCCCGGGCAAGCCACATTTTTTCGTTCGCCTGCGGCAGGGCGTTCAAATAATTATCGCAGTATTTAAACGTATCCAGGCAAATGAACAAAGCCTGGTACACGCAGACCAGTCCGAAAGACAGGACCGCGGCTGTGACCATTATCTCCACCAGGGTGAAACCCCGCGATCTTTTATTCCCAGTTATTGACGTCATCGCTGCTCTCAATCCCGTCCCTGCCTAATGAATAAAGGTCGTAATCGTTGGTCCGGTGCTCTCCGGGATATCTGTATTTATATTCCCTGCCCCAGGGGTCGACGGGCTTCTTCTCCAGATACGGCCCATGCCAGGTATTGGAGCTGGCGGGCTTGTTCAACAAGGCGCCCAAGCCTTCTTCGTTAGTGGGGAATTCCCCGTTATCCAGTTCATAAAGCTTCAGGGCTGTGGCAATGTTGGATTGAATATCCACCTTGGCAGCTGTCGTCCGGGCCTGTTCGCCCCTGCCGGTAAACCTGGGCATAACCATTGCCGCCAGCGCGCCGATAATCATAACCACCAGCATAAGCTCGATCAAAGTAAACCCTTTTTTAGAATATGACATCTTCGCCTCCATTTTAAAGATCACCCGCTTTCAGCGACATACTTCACCCACTCGTCCTCGAACTCCTCAAGGCTGCGGATATGCGTATAATAGACCGAGAGTATCGCATCCTTAACCTCCTTGCCGTCGCGCAGCTGGCGGCAGAATTCGGCAAAAGATTCCGAGCCGTATTTATTGATCATAAACCCGGCCAGAGAAGCAGCCTGGATATAATAAGTGTTCACCAGTATTTCCCCGGTAAGGAACATTACCACCGGTTCGCCTTTTAAAGAGCGCGATTGGCGCATATACACATTATCCTTGGTCACTATATGCCGGACATCCAGCCCCATCATATCTTCCAGAGAGAGAAAAGAATTCTTGTTCAGCAAGTCCCTGGCGTAAGCGCTTAATTCCCCCCTCTTCTTCTCTTCTTCCCATTGGGCCACCCCCTCATCCAGCCAGAGAGGGATATCGCTTTTGAACCCGACAAAATCGCGGAAGATAAGATGCGCGATCTCATGCGGCAATACCGAATACAGAAAACCCCTGCTGCCGTAAAAACCCAGGATCTTTTTATTTGTGTAATCGGCCATGCCTTCGGACCAGTAAGGCTGGCTGCTGGCCTTTATGAAAGAATCCTTGTCGGGATAAAGATAGATCTTTACCCGCTTGTCCCAGGTCCAGAATTCCGAATAACGCGGATAGCCCAAGTCAATGGCGATCCTGCCATAATAGATCTCAGCCCGGCGCGCTACTTCTTTGCCGAAATCCTCTATACGGGACTTATTGGATGAACGTGCATCCTGCGGATAAGAATGATAAACAATGAAATGGTCCCCTTTTATCTCCTGCCATTGCTGGCAGGCCGCCGGTTGCGGCTCAGATAAAATGAACAATGCGGCTAAAAAAAGGATACTGTTCTTGAGCATCTTACGGACGGGGATATCGGTAAAAGGCATTTTCACGAATTTATTGCAACATAGTATTCATTTCAAATATGGGCAGAAGCATGGCCATAACGATAAAACCCACGACCAGCCCCATCCCCAGGATCATCACCGGCTCAAGGAGATTGTTCATCACCCTCAACGCCTCTTCGGTATCCTTCTCGTAAGCCCCGGCTATCTCCCTGAGGGAGTCGTCGATCCTCCCCGATTCCTCGCCCACGCTGATAAGATTAATCATAAACGGGGGAATTATCCGGGAATGCTTAAGGCTGGCGCAAAACGAGCCTCCCTGTTCCAGGCTCTTATGGCTTTGGGATAACTGGCCCTTGACCACCTCATTCTCCAAGGTAGGAACGGTTATGTTGATCGCCTTTAATATCGGCAAGCCGCTGCGCAGCAGCAATTCCAGCGTCCGGGCAAAACGCGCCAGTTCTGCTTTTAATATCAACGGGCCTATTACCGGAAGCCGCAGGACCAGGCCGCTGAAAGCCATTTTCCCGGCAGAGGAACGCAACCTTTGTTTGACTATGAAGAACAGAATTATCGCCAGCAATATCAGCCATCCTCCCCAATGGCGGGAAAAATCGCTTATGGATATCAATATCCGGGTAGGCAGAGGCAGGCTTTGGCCCATATTCGCGTATACGCCCATAAGCCGGGGAAAGACAAAGACCAGCATAAAGACCACCGTTCCCATCCCCACAAAGAACATAAGTACCGGATAAGCCAGGGCCATGCGCAGCCGCGAGACCATCTCCTCCTGTTTTTCCCGGTAATCGGCTATGCGCAAAAGTATCTCCGGAAGCGCGCCGCTGTTCTCCCCGGTATTTATCATCGCCACGTAGAACGAAGAAAAAACAGCCGGATATCCCGCCAAAATCGCCGAAAAACAAGTCCCTTCTTTCACCGACCTGTAGATATTATATATTATCGTCTTAAACTGTGATTTATCCAATTGTTCGGCGATAATGCTCAAAGCCCTGAGTATAGGCACACCGGCCTTCAAAAGACTGGCCATCTGGCGGGTAAATATAGTGATATCCCGGGACCTGACGCCCTGCCCCTTTCCCCGGTTAAAACCGGCCTGTGCCTGGACCGGATCAGCGTTCTGCGCGATATAAATAGGAACATAACCCATCCGGCTGATCTTTTCTATCGCCTCTTTCTCGGACTGGGCTTCTATACTGGACTCCACTTCTTCGACCGGACCGTTCTTCGCTTTATATCGGTAAGTTGGCATATGCAAGACCCCTATTCGTTGGCAATTGAATTACCCACGTATTTATCCAGGCTGCGGCGCTGGGCTCCGGTCAGGTCCAGGAAGCATACCGCAACATCATATTTCCTGTTCTCTTCCAGCTCATCCACCCGGATCACGCGGGCTAAGCAATTTATCGGTTCGTCCGTTTCAGGCAGGTCGATCTTTAACTCCAGGACCACCCCCGCGGGAAACGACTGTTCGGCGAAAAAGACCAGGCCGCCGGCCGAAATATCCCGGGTGACCGAATTCACCTCCGGGACCGGCACTCGTTTTCCGTGTTCATCCTTAGTATTAAAGACCTTGTAATGTATATCGACCTTGCTCTTTAACCGGTGGTAAATCCTCTTGTTGATCACCACCTCTTCCAGGGGTTTTTCCTCATCCAGTCCCACAGCGATCCCTCCTGTATTTATGCCCTCATCTTCGCGCTCCTCGGCGGCAGTGGCTTTCATCACCTCTTCCGGTGTGGTCAGTCCGGCAAGGATCTTCTGCCAGCCATCCTGTCGCAGGGTCCGCATGCCTCTGGCTATAGCCGCTTTCTTGATCTGGCTGGCCGAGCTTTTTTTAAGGATCAGCTCTTTCATCATATTATCTATCAGCAGCATTTCATATATAGCGGTCCTGCCCAGAAAACCGGTAAAATTGCAGTTAGCGCAGCCTTTACCGCGAAAGATCTTGATATCGGAAACTTTCTTGCCGGTTTCAAAAGCGATTATCTCTTTTAATTCCTTCGGCGCAGCGGTATCCTCATATTTACAAGCCGGGCATATAAGCCTGATCAGTCGCTGAGCGATAAACGCCTCGACGCTGGACGCCACCAGATAAGGCTCAAGGCCTATATCTATAAGACGGGTGATCCCGCTGGCTGCGTCATTGGTATGCAAAGTGGAAAAAACAAGGTGGCCGGTCAAAGCTACACGGATAGCGATCTCCGCGGTCTCCAGGTCGCGCACCTCGCCGACCATGATCACATCCGGGTCATGCCGCAGTATGCTGCGCAGCCCCCTTGAGAAATCCAGCCCGATCCCCGGCTGCACCTGTATCTGGGTTATCCCGGACATCTCGTATTCGATCGGGTCCTCGATGGTGATGATCTTGCGGTCGTTGGTATTGATCCTGGTCAAACAGGCGTACAACGTAGTGGTTTTTCCGCTTCCCGTTGGCCCGGTTACCATAATTATCCCGTGCGGTTTTAAAATAGTCTCTTCGAAGATCTTAAGGTCCCGCTTGGCCAGACCCAGTTTTTCCAGGTTAAAAAGCATCTTCACCGGCAGGATACGGAGCACCACGCTTTCGCCGAAAGGCGTAGGTATGGTCGAGATCCTCAGGTCCAATATCTGGTCAGCTACCTTGACTACCGCCCTTCCGTCCTGCGGAAGCCGGCGCTCGACGATATTCAGATTGGACATAATCTTGATACGCGAGATTATGGCGGAGATAAAACCGTGGATACCGGCGGGGACATTGGTGTCGTAAAGTATGCCGTCTATGCGGTAACGCACGCTCACGCTGTCGCGGTACGGCTCGATATGGATATCTGTGGCGCGTTTCTTGAACGCCTCCAGGATCAGCTGGTTCACCAGTTTTATTACCGAGGCATCCTCCGCCAGCTTCTCGATATCCTCCAATCTTTCCTCCGGCTGGCCCTGATCCGCGGCTGACGCTTCCTGGATCTGCCCCTTGGACATCTTTCCCACGGTCTCCGAAGCCAGGCCGTAATACTTGTTCAGGCTGTCCAGGATATCATCAGCGCTGGAGATCACCATTTCAATATCCATGCCCAACTGGGTCCGGATCTCATCCTGGATCTTTATATCCGGGGGATAGGCTACGGCGATAGAGATCAACCGGTCAACGATCTTCACCGGGAAGAATTTGTAATAATAGGCGATCTTGAAAGGCACGCGCTCGATCACCGCCTTATCCACGGTTATCGCCTTAAGGTCAAGTTGCGGGGTCTTCAGCCTTTCGGAGATGATGTTCATCGCCTCCTGCTCGGAAATAAGATTATTCTTAAGCAGGACATAGAACAAAGGCTGACGGGTATCCTCCGCCTCTTTTACGAACCGGCTGAGGGCATCTTTATTCAACCTGCCGGTGTTATGAAAAATGTCGTAGAAGACCAGGTCGATCTTAGTCACTATTTATTCCCTTCCAAATGGTTCTTTTTCAATAAACCCCGGATGCTCTGGCTGATATGCTCGCGTAATTGTTTTATCGCGCCATTCAGGTCAGCTTCGCTGGCCAGGACAAGCTCGAGCTTTCTGGGGCTTGCCTCTTCTTCCATCTTGCTGATCGGCACCACGTTCAAAGGATTTAGGATAGCCACTGTCACCGTGTAATCATCCTGGCGCAAAGGAAAACATTTATGGTCCACGATCAAAGACGATGAGAACTTGCGGGCCAGGTCCATATCGATATATTCGGTCTTCAGGTCCACGATCGGCATATTGAATTGCTCGGAAAGCGCCTCGATCAGCTGGCGGTCGTTGATCACCCCCTTGCCGATAAGTATCTTGCCCAGGAAGTCCGCGTTTATCTTCTGCTCCATCAGCGAATCATGCAGCTGTGCCTCGGTAATATAGCCCTTGGAGATCAATATCTCGCCTATGCGCTTTGGACTTTTTTCCATAGTTTGTCCCCCCTTTATGCCACCCCGATCATGTAAAATTCGCCTTCCGGCTTCCTGTCAAAATGGCCGGCGATGATCTTTTCACAGCCGTCAACGGTCTGCTGTATAGTGACGTATTCGCCGTGTTTACCTGTATAAGCCTCGGCCACAAAGAACGGCTGCGTAAGGAAATTCTGCAGCTTGCGCGCGCGCTCATAAATTATCCTGTCCCCCGCGGACAATTCGTCGATACCGATGACCATAACAATGCGCCGCAGTTCTTCATAGCGCTGCAGCGTGCGGATAACATCCTGGGAAACCTGGTAATGATGCGCCCCGACGATATCCGGGTCAAGGTTTGCGCTGGAGGACAATAACGGGTCGATCGCCGGATAAAGCCCGAGCTGTATCCTCTGCCGGGAAAGGACCATCAAAGAATCCAAAAAGCTGAATATAGTGACTACGGCCGGGTCGGTAAGGTCGTCGGCCGGGATATAAACCGCTTCCACCGAGGTAATGGAGCTCCCTGTTTCTTTGGAAGAGCATATCCGCTCGTGGAACGCGCTGGCCTCGGAGATCAATGTCGGCTGATAACCGGTCTCCGAAGGAAGTCTGCCTAAGAGGCTGGAAATCTCCGAGCCGGCCTGCAGAAAACGGAAGATATTATCCACGAACAAAAGCACATCCTGTTTCTTGCGCTGTATGGATTCAGCCAGGGTCACCCCGCTGAAGGCCACTTCAAAACGCGCTCCCGGAGGCTCGTTCATCTGGCCGAAGATCATAACCGTCTTCGAGAGGATATTCCGGCGTTCCAGCTCATAATAAAGCTCGTTGCCTTCGCGCATACGCTCCCCGGCTCCGACGAAAACGCAGGCTCCGCTGTGCTTCTGGACGATATTATGGATAACCTCAAGGGTAAGGATACTCTTGCCCAGGGCCGCGCCTCCGAGGATCCCGTTCTTGGACCCTTTGACCAGGGGAAACAACAGGTCGATGATCTTTATCCCGGTCTCCAGAACCTCGAACTTCTCGACCTTTTCTTTACTCGATAAATGCTGCCCGCCCCTCTGGGGGCGTATAGGCATCCTTTCACCCGCAGGGATCTCCCCTTTCTGGTCGATGGCGTCGCCCCAGACATTAATGATCCGGCCGTATATGGAATCTCCGGCGGGGATCTGGATAGTCTCGCCGGTGGGATAGGCCTCGGCGTTACGCTGAAGGTTATAAGTGGAATTAATAGCGATGCACCTGGCGATATTACCGCAGAGATGTTCTGCGACCTCCAGGACCACTCGTTTGCCGTCCACGGTCTTGGTATTCACGTTATCGTATATCGCCGGGATATCCACCTCATTCTCAAACCAGACATCCACTACCGGCCCCTGGACCGCGATGATCTTTCCCTGCTTTATTTGCGTTTTTTCCATATTTTATTTTGCTTTCAAGACCCGGTCTTGCAACACGTTGCCTATCATAAGGTTGCAAGACCGGGTCTTGATGCTATTTAAAAGCCAACCTGGCCGCGAACAACTCCCTCATATTCTTATCGACTAATTCATGCCGCTGCCGGAAATACTGCAGCCGGAGATCCTTGTTCAACTGTTCGATCTTGGTCTTACTGCTCTCCAGGTGAATGAACCTCGCGGATAATTCCGCAAGACGGGCCATATTGAAAACCTGGAGAAAATTATATCCCAGCAGCAAATAGGTGCAATATTCCACTATATCATCAACCGGCGATTCCAGGATCACGGACGCAGGAACAACAGTCTCTTTCTTCCTTATTGCCGTAGCGGATAAAGAGGCAAAAGGGATGAGTTGCTGGATCTTGACCTGCTGCGAGACTATCGAAAGGGCCTGCGGATAAACTATCTTAAGTTCCCCGATCCTGCCGTTGAGCGCCTCCTTAAAAATATAATCCCTTAACTCCTGCGCCTGGGCTACCTTGGTCTCATCAGAGACGCCCTTGAATGTAACATACGGCAACCCGCTTTCTTTGGCGTACATCTCGCCTTTTTCCCCGATTATATAGAGCTTGCCTTTGACCCGCTCGCCCTCTTTTATCGCCTGGGACATCACGCTCATATTCAGCCCGCCCAACAGTCCGGCGTCGGAGGTCAAGGCGATGATCCCCGGCTGTTTATCCGCCGTGTTCAATATCGGATGTTTGGATTCGCTTATTTTGAACATCGCCTGGATCGAATCCAGGGCTGCGTATATATCGTCGAATTTCTTGACCTTCTTTTCCAGGATGCGGTACTGCGCTATGGCGATCTCTTTAAGCACCTCCAGCAGATTATAGAGGTTGGCGTTGAATTCCATGTCTTTTTTTATCGCCGAGAGAAGTTTCATCTATGTCTGCGCGAAATAATGGTTCAGGGCTTCATAGAGCATTTCTATAGAAGTATCATTAAGCACCAGCGTTTTGCGTATCTCGCCGAAAAGATCAGGGAACTCCTTCTGCACCAGTTTGACGAACTCATTCTTGAAACGCTTGAAGTCCTGCGGGGAAAGACTGTCTAAGACGCCCATGCTCAGGGCAAACAGATACATAACCTCCGCCTCCATGGATATAGGATTGTTCTTATCCTGGATCAAAAGCTGGGTTATCGCCTGGCCGCGCTTCATCCGGTCCTCCGCGTCTTTGGAAAGGCCGGTAGTGCGCAGCTGGGTCATCTGCAGGAGCTCCTGATACTGCAGGTATTCCAGCCTGAGCTGGCCGCTCAACGCCTTCATCGCCGGCCACTGCGCCTTATTCCCGATACGCGAGACAGAAAGCCCGAAATCGATCGCCGGCCTTACGCCTTTATTGAAGAGCGTGGTCGAAAAATAGATCTGCCCGTCGGTCATAGAGATAAGATTCGACGATACATAACCGGTGACATCGCCCTGAAGTATCTCGACGATAGGCAGAAAGGTCATCGACCCGCCGCCCAATTCCGGTTTAAGGTACCCCGCGCGCTCCATTAATTGCGAATGGATATAAAATATATCTCCCGGATAAGCCTCCCGGCCAGGGGCGCGTTCCAGCAAAAGGGATATCTGGCGGTATACCCAGGCGTGCTTAGTCAGATCGTCATGGATCAGCAGGACATCCTTGCCTTTTTTCATAAAATACTCGCCCAGCATACAGGCGGTATAAGGCGCGAGGTATTGTTCCCCCATAGGGACGGAGGCCACGGCGCTGACCACAATGGTATAAGGCATTACCCCTTTTTCATTGAACAGGTTCAGGAGTTTTATCAGGCTGGAATTGGTTTTGCCGATACAACAATAAATACATACCACATCCCGGCCCTGCTGGTTGATGATAGCGTCGATGGCCACGGTGGTCTTTCCGGTAAGGCGGTCGCCGATCAAAAGCTGCCTCTGGCCTTTGGCGATCGGGATCACCGCGTCCAAAAGCAAGGCCCCTGTCTCCAGCGTTTCTTTGACCGGAGCCCTGTCCATTACGCCCGGGGCGTCGATGAATACGGGAAAATTATCGCCGGCCTCTATCGGGCCCTGTCCGTCAACCGGCTCGCATAAGCCGTTGACGATCCTTCCCAGGAACTTATCCCCTACCGGCAAATGCAAAAACTCGCCTTTGCTCAGTACCTTCTCGCCCACGTGCAGCGGAGCCTGGGTATTCAACACCAACACCTGGATCTCATCGGCGTTGAAACCGAAAACAATGCCCTTGCCGCCCTGCTCGAACTCCACGATCTGCCCGTTAATGCAGGAGGCCAATCCTTTAACCTTCAGGATACATTCGCGCACCGAGGCAATAGTCCCCAGCTCATGCACCGCGAATTTCGCCTGCTCGGGATTCTCAGCCTGTTTGGTGATGGCCAAGCGATTCCTCCTTTATCTTGAACCTTAGGCTGCCGTCAAGAAAAAGACTGCCTATATTGACCACTAACCCAGCGATGAGATCGGGATCGGTCTCTTCTTTTATCTTAAGGTCATTCCCCAGCTTTTCGTTCAGTTTAACCATAAGGGCGTTACGCTGTTTACCGGTAAGCTCAAACGCGCAGATCACCGTTACGTCTTTGGTCCCCTCGGGGACCTTAAGCCGGTCAAGGTTTTCGTAGCTGTTGGCGATCAGGCCGCTGATCCAGTGTTCGTGGATATCCCGGCGGACATTCTCGGGCAGGGTATCTTTTAGCAAGGCTACAGCCTTAAGCGTGGCCTTTTCATCTATCTTGGTATTCTCTTCAGCCATAAGCGCAAGCCTGGCATTGTCCGCCTGCTTGATCATTTCGTTGGCCTCCTGATGAGCCGCATCCAGGATCTTCGTTTTCTGCCCCTCGATCTCCTTGGCCGTTTTTTCCTTTTGCTCCGCCGCTTCCTTCTGGGCATTAGCCAGGATCTCCCGGCTCTGCCGCTTTATATCTTCCAGCTGTTTGTCTATATCCTCTTTTTTCTTGGCCAAAGCCGCTTCCTGGGCGTCAAGATGCTCTGTCTGGCCCACAAGCCGGGAATGGACCAGGCTCTTGAACATAAAGAACATTATCACGCCGAAAAGCACGAATATCCCCATCATCGACAACAATAAAGACATATCCATTTTACAGCTCCTTTTCCGCCTCGAACGCTTTCCGGCGGCCTTAAGAGAACAACTGAAAAACGATCAGCATCGCGATGATCGCCGCAGCCTCGGCGAAAACCAGGACAAAGATCATCGCCGTGAATATCCGCGGGGCCGACGAGGGATTCCTGCCCAAAGCGGTAATGCTTGCCCTGGCGCAGGAGCCGAAAACCCAGCATGGCCCGGCTATACAGAAGATAAAGATAAGAAGCAATGCCAGATTGCGGTCCATAAGCCTATCTTTCCACGATAATAGTGGCCTTGTTCTGATTAAAGCCGATAATACCCCGGCGCACCGGATAGGACCTGCCGTCAATGATCAGGCTGCCGCCGATCAAACGGCCGATCACCGGTTTATGGTAAGCCAAGACTTCGAACTCGCCGTGCTCACCGGGTAATTTTATGCTTTCGGCTTTCCCCTCGAAGATCTTCTCTTCAGGGGTTAATAATATGACATCGAACATTTTTATAAACGCCTATAAATAAAAGAATTCCGTCTTTTTTATTCTATCACAATTTTATAAAAAATAGTTATTTTTTTTGAGCGGGCTTAAACCGGGTGAGAAATGAAAACGGGGGCAGTTATTGTCGGTTGAACCAACAACTGCCCCCGCAGGTTTGCGCCGCTTTGTAATTATTTCTTTACATCCGGCCCTTGATCCTTCCCGGATTTATCCGCCGCCTTCTGGTCCGGAAACGCGTTATCGCGCATTGAACTTAAGGCGTCCTGGCTGGCGCGCATCTGCGCCTGCCATCCGAAAAAGAACACTACCGCCAAAAGGCCGAGAAAGATGATAATGATAATAATGATCAACCAGGTGGTGGTCTTGGCCGGCATATTGATCTTAAGCCTGGACCTCTCGAGCATCTCCGGGGCGCTCATCCCGCTGACCGGCTGGATCAATTTCAACAAAGACGCAAGTTCTTCTTCAACACGCCTTATCGTCTGCATATTCTGGCGGTAAAGGCCTATATGCTGCTCGCGGCTGATCGTATCATCAACCTGGTTCCGGGCTATTTCATCCATCACAGCCGGAACGGTATTTGCCAGTTCCTGGGCCCGGCCTGCGTATTCGGTCTTAGACATACGCGGGACCATATCCGCGGCCTGCCTCTTCAAGTCTTCAAGCCGGCTCGCCGGTATAAGCCAGATATCTTCGACCTCGACCTCGAAGACGCGCGATTCGCCGGGCTGCAGCTCCAGGTCGTTCTTATAGGCGTAATAGATGCTCTTCTCGGAATCGTATTCCAGGTCCAATCCGCCGGCATCCATAATATCCTTAAGCTTGACCTCGGTCGGCAGGAATTTCTTCACCTGGACCTTCTGCACCTTGGTCTTGGCCGGATTGATCACCACGATCCTGAATTTGACGCTGCCCGATTGCAAAGAGGTGGATACGATTGGCGAATCCACCCCGCCGAATTTTGATTCCATTATCTTCAACAGTATATCCACTACGGCATTGATCGTGTCGGTTTTATTGCGCATCTCCTTGATCGTAGAGGTGTCCCCCAGCTTCTCATCAAGAAGAGTGCTCAAGTCAACCCCTTCCGCTCCGACAAAAGATTTAAGCTGCTCGGAGATCTGGTTGACCGCGCTGGTCAACTGGGTATTCGGCCCCTGCTTGTTCAATGTTTCCGGCAGGGCCTCGATCGAGGTCTTCAGATTCTGCAAGGTAAGCGCGATATTGATATTATCCTTGGAGACCAGCACCGCTTCCACCGCCTTAATGGCGTCCAGGGCTTTCTTAGCGGCTCGCTCGGCTTCCGGCGCGGCTGCGGCAAGTCCGGCGACAGTGGATATACCCATGCTCTCCACCATACCCGATCCGGAAACAAGGCCTCCGGTGGTCTGCTCGCTCACCAGGTAGGTATAAGCCTTTCCTACGGCAAAGTTGCTGTCCGCTGCGAAGCTAAAGACATAGAATCCCGGCCTGCTCTGGCTCATAATCACGTCCGAATATATCGCGTTATTATCCCAGCTGTATATATTCAGTTTAGGCAGCAAGTTCGGCTGGCCCTGGACCTGCAGCGTTATAGTATCCCCGCTTAACGCAGGATCAGGGGCCGCTGTGGCGCCCCAGGAGAATTTCTTGGCGGTCGCCTCAAGGTTCTCGCCTGCTGTTACCGCCTGGTCCGCGCCGGCCTGCAGTTTGGTGATAGCATCGGCGGACTGGGTCTCAAAACTGGTCAAGGACGCCTGCAACATACCCACCATACCGCCTGCGGCGAGGATCTCTTCTTTGCTCTTGCCGCCGACGATCAAATTGGTCTGTTCGTCAAGCCTTGTCTCCACAACACCCTTCATACCGCCTGCGGCGATCAATTCCTCGGGAGTGGCGCCGGATCCGGTGATCATCTCCGCGATATTCGTCTCGACCTCGCTGATGGACTTATCCAGAACGCTGTTAACGGTATCCTGCGTATCCTGGAGCTTGATAACGTCAGTCACGTCAAAAGAAGTAGGCGTCTTGAAATGCGCGCCGCTGGCGTTGGTAATATCGGTAATGACCGTATAAACCCTTCCGGATTCCAGGCTGGTGTTCTGCCAGTTCATATGGAAGAAACCCGCGCTATCGGGATTGACCCCCACAGCGCCTTCTCCGGGAGCGGCCAGGTGCTTGATCAATTCGCCTTCGTCATATATATACACATCCGCCTGGACACCGCCGGAGACCACGAACCCGTCACGCTGCAGCCAGGAATTAACTGTCAGGGAATCAGGCGTGCCATTAAGGAGACTGGCCGTATTGTAGGAGAACTCGGAATTCGCCTCCCATATATGGATAGCGGTGGTTTCCATAAATAACAACCCGCTGCCGTCGGCTCTCCAGCTATCGCCGTCAGCCAGGGTCATATCCCGGTTCAGGTTGAAAATAGACTGTTTATCCCCGTATCCTGACTTTGTCCAGAGTATTGACCAGAAACCTGAAGGCAGTTTCATAGTCACGGGCGAACCTAATGGGACAGTCGGCAGATCAGGCATAGTGCTTGTCTTCCAGGTATCTGCTTCTGCGCTATCAGGATCGATCTGGTCCGAAGCGCCGTTAACGCTAAGCTGGGTCAGGTGCTGTCCGGAGATCATATCCCTTACCTCCCAGGTCACTGAATAATAATCAACGGTAAAGGCGCTGTTGGAATCGTCATAGGCGGCAGGGTCATTGACATCCGAAACGCGGACCCGGACAGTAGTCGGATGAATAACTTCCCCTTCTGAATCCTTTATATCCGGGACATACCAGGTATAGGAATTCGCCCCGCCGACATTAGCCACGCTCTCGGCGATGGTTTTCCTGGTCCCGGCGTAATCATTATCCAGGTAATATTCCAGCTTAACGAACGGGACGTTACCCGCGGAAGTCCAGGTTATCGCTTTATTCTCGCGGGTTATCCAGCGCTCCGAACCGTTAGGCGCG
>JALOCB010000009.1 GCA_023227985.1 Candidatus Omnitrophota bacterium
GTATCAGACTTCTGCTTTTTTTTCTTTACCGCCGAGTTGTCCAGGTATATTTTAGCAAGATGCTCGTAAATATCTTTTTTTTCCATAATTATCTAAATATAGCATAAAACATCTTGCCTGTCAAGCGGTTGTAGCTGTGCGATAATCACAGAAAATGCGGTATTTTAACGCCTTACGGGACAATCGGCCTGCTGAGATATTCCGGGATTTCTTTGTCCAAAAGGCTGTATAAATTAGCCAGATGCATACGGAATAAGCGGTCAAAATAACCCGGATAATCCTCCCCTGCCCACCAGAACCAATCGCTGCCTTCCAGGATCTGCATCTGTTTTATTGCCATATCGGTCAAAGCCTTGCCTTCGGATTTGCAGCGCTCCATCTCTTGCCTGGCCAGGGCCAGGCATTCCCAGGCCTTGTTCTTATAAGGATTATTTATCCATTTGGAGAACTCGCCGTAGATCCACGAGCCGGCGGCCAGGCGCTCGATCTTTTTGACGGTTGAGTGGCTGTTCAGGTATTCATTGACCGTAGTGGTCTTCAGGAATTTTGCTTCGCTCAAACGCCGATATAACAGCTCTAAGAAATCGTGCCCGTCATTAGCGAAATACTCCCAGGCGTTCTCCCCGTCCATTGCCACGGTCACCAGCACGTCTTTTCCCTTAAAAGCCTCGGCGGTGTTCTCAAGGTGTTTCATAAAATCCTCGACCGCGTCAGCCGCCTTCCAGTTGGCGTAGGTGAAACCGATCAAGTCGGAAAGGTTGCGGTCGCGAAAAACAATGTTCAGGCTGCCGTCCTTGCGGTCTAAGGAATACGGCTGGTATAGCGCGCGGGTATCCCTCTTCTTTTTCTTCAACGATTTGAACAATATGGCCTCATCCGCCAGTATCCACTTAATGCCGGACTGGATAATGAACGGGAGTATATGCTCGGAAACCGCCATCTCCGAAGGCCACATCCCTATGGGAGCCCGGCCGAATTTATCCTTATAGAATTTTACCGCGCTGTCGATCTGCAGCCTGGCGTCCTCTGGAAAAGAAAAATTAACCCCCGGCACAGTGCTTTTGGGGTTAGCCTCTTTGGCGATCCGGGTATTGCACAATAGCGGAAGTATCGGATGGTAATACGGGCTTAAAACCACCTCGATCTGCCCCTGCGCCATAGAATCCTTATACGCGGGCAGGATCGCTTCCAGGATATCGATCTGCTTTTCCAGGACGATCCGCTTGTCTTCCTCGGTAAAAAACCTGGCCTTTTCGGCAACCTGCCGCAACTCCGGGATATCCTGGCGGAAACACGGATCGATCCAGGCAAGGTTGAACCAGACCTGCAGGTCCAAATAATCCTGAGTATTGAACAACCGATTAGCCTTCTTATTAAGGTATAGCTCGTAATAACGCGGATGCGTGGCGATCACCTTATCGCGGTTGATCATAAAAAAATTGTTCAGGATAAAACCTTTGTCCTGGCCGTTAAGCTCCTGCGCCGGCTTATAGGAAAGCTCCAGAAACTTGTCTTTTACCAGGCCGTTGGTATAATCCTCAACCTGCTCGAATAAAGACGGGACGACATTTATGGTCTGGCGTATAAGCGGAAAATCCTTAAGCATGCTGACCATATCCAGGTAATCCTTGGTCCCGTGCAAACGGACCCAGGGCAGGTCAGCCTGATCGGTCAGCAGGTTCTTGTAATACGGCTGGTGCATGTGGTAAATAAAGGCAAGATAAAGCATATGGCGGTATTTATGAAAACGGGTTAATTAAAAACCCCTGGGAGATCGCTCTCCCAGGGGCTGTTTATTTCACTGTTTGCGGCAATGACTTAGAATGCAACCCTCATCGAACCGATGACGCTGGTGGCAGTCTCTTCATTGACCGAGCTGAATGCATCGCCCGGCATAAACATCGCATAGGTCAGACCCAACTGAACATCTTCAGTATAGTCATAAACTACGCCCAGGTCGATTTCGTCGCCTAAGTCTTTCTTATCAGTCATGGTATATGTGGCGCCGGTACCAGGGCTGGCCCAGGTTTCAGTGTCATAATACTTTTCAACTACCTGGAAATTAGCATACCGCAGTTTCAGGGTAACATCATCCTTGGGTTTGGCTAAAAGGCTTCCACCAATAACGCTGACATTCGTGTTGGGGAAGATCAAGTTCGCCAATTCCGCAGGCGTCAGATCCTCAAACAACGGGTTCCACTGTCCGGATAAGCGGCCATAATCCATACCCAGCTTCGGCTTCCAAACCACATCCTCGAACAAATAGCTGGCGCATAAACTGATGGCGCTATCGCTTCCCTGCTGGCGTTTTTTATCCGCTTTAGCGGTTTCCGAATCCTGGAATACAAATTCGCCTTCCAGGCTCAGGTTCTCGATCGGCGTAGAAGTGAGCCTTATGCCGTAATTCGCGACATTGGCCTTGGTCTCTCTCTGACGATATAACAGATAGGTCGCTTCCGCGATGGTATCCTTTACGCCTGTGTCATAAGCGGCGTTGATCACATACGCGTTAACGTCATCTTTCATAGCATTAACATCAGTGCCGATGCTGCCCTTGATATAACCGGCAGTAACCGTCAAAGGATCGTAATCCAAAACACCCACGATCGCGTCAAACGACTTGCGGGCGCTCAGGTCCCTTAAACCGGCAACATTCAAACCGCTGGTAGTGGAAACATTCTGATTGGTATCAGGATCGCCGATCAACAAACCGGAGCCTATCCTGACATTCTGACGGCCGACTTTTAATGTCAGAGGAACGTTCGTAGTATCCTTCAAGAAATCCTTCAAGGTTACGTACGCTTCGTCAATAGTTATGTCGCTATCAGAGTTAACAGAGCCACCTGACGTATTTTCGTTAGTGCTTGACCAGAGTCTCTCATTCAAGAGCCTGACCGTAGCGTCAACGTTGTCAGTAAGATTAGCTTCGATCTTCACCCGGGTAATCGTGGCGAAATCGCTGATAGAATTGCTGGCTTTTTGAAAATCCAGGTTCTGGCGATCAACCCAGACGGTGGTGATATCTCCGCCGATCTTGACATTCTGGACTTCTGCGAATGCGGCGACAGTGATGCCGACCACAAACGCGAGGGCCAAAACTAATATTTTTTTACTCATTTGAACTGCCTCCTTTTAAGAAAAATTGGATATATTCAACTAGGGTAAACTTGTTTTCCTAGATTATTGCTATATAGTATATCACCGGATTTTGGCTGATTTCAGGCTTATTTTAATCTTCCCCCCTTTCCCGCTCAGATTGAAATCATCTCCAGTGGTATAACCTTTTTTTTATTAGAACATACAAGTGTTAATTTGTCAAGTATTTTTTGGATTGCCGCGCTTAAGTAATTGCGGATAAAAGAGTTACTGCGGATTACTTGAGTGCTTCTTTGGATTTTTTAACGCCCGGGCGCTCAGCCCTCGGCCCCACTGAAATAACCAGGGTGATCAACCGGCCTTTGGGCAATAAAGAAATAATACAGGCCTCGCTCTCATTATTAAAATTCAACATGCGCTGGCCGAATTCCGTGACATTGATCATCTCCCATTGGTTCATCTTCATCTGCTCTTTATAGAAGGCAACCATCTGATCGGGGTCAGCCTTGCCCTGGTATTTCAACACCGCCACGCGCACGCCTCCGTTATCAAACGAATACGATTCCTGCGGAAGGCTCTTAAAACCTGAGGGCACCGGGATATCGGAAAATTTAAAACGGGCAGCCGGCTCAATGAAACTTTCATTAGCGGAATTGCCTGAAGAAAATGTCTGGCACCCGGATAACACGCCAGCGAGAATAAGCACGATCACCGCTATCACTTTATTCATGCCAACCCCTTTTTTATTTAGTCCGTAAAAATTTCTCCACATCCTTATATATCTTAATGATCTGCCCTGGTTTTAACCCGGCTTTGGCCCCCACCCGGCGCAATTGCGGCGGCGTGATAATGTCTTCCGGGCTATGGCTGTCATGATCCAGGATCAATCGGGCCTTCCATTTCAACGCCTGTTTGACCACATGACTGTTGGAAACTCCGTGGCTTTTACGGCTGGTGACTTCCAGGAATATTTTTCTTTTTGCCGCGAGCTTCGCGTCATCGTCGGAAATATACCCGGGGTGTGCCAGGACGTCTATATCCGCCTCCAGGGCTGCGCGGTTGGTCCCGAGTATTACCGGTTCAGCCGGGGTCTGGCCATGGCCGACGATTATATCAATCCCCTGCTTCCTGGCGTACCGGGATAAAGGCGCAAACTGGGTTAAAGGCAGATGCGTCAGCTCAACCCCGGAAAGGACCTTGATCCCCGTGTCTTTCGGCCATTTGGCCGCAAATTCCAAAATGGAAAAAACCACGGATTCGATATTGCTGTAATCAACGTGGTCGGTTATGGCGATAACCTTGTACCCTTTGTCCCGGTAGCGCACCGCTACCTCGGAAGGGAGCAATTCCCCGTCGCTTAGTAAAGAGTGACTATGTAGGTTATACATAATTAATCGATAGTCAATAATCAATAGTCTATAATCAAACTTCTTTTCCCCAAGGTCTATTAGCTATAGATTATAGGTTATAGACCCTTCGCAAGCAAATTAGTTAATAGTCGATAATCAATAGTCTATGATCGAACTTCTTTTACCCAAGGTCTATTGACTATCGATTATAGGCCATAGACCCCTCGCACGCAATATAATCAAGTGCGCCTGGCAAGGATCGAACTTGCCACAAGCAGTTTAGGAAACTGCTGCTCTATCCATATGAGCTACAGGCGCAATTAATCGATAATCAATAATCTATAGTCTATAATCCCACGCAAATTCAAGATTTCAAATATTTCTTAAAACCATGCAACATTTTAGAAAGTTCTTCGCAACGGATATAGAAAGAATCGAATTCAGACTTATCTATATACTTCTGTTCCAGACTAATGTGCAAGATTGTTACTGCTTCGTTTAATGAACCTATTGCGATCTGCAGATACCTTGCCAATTCAACATCGGAATTTCTGCCCACGCCTTCTGCTATATTCAAGCTTAAAGATACTGCGGCGCGATTCAATTGACCTACTAATCCAAATTGTTCGGCTTTTGGGTATTTCTTTGTTAGCTTATATACCTCACCGGCGAATTTAACAGATTCCTGCCAAATTTTCAGATCTTCGAACTTAAACGCCATTATGTCTGTCTATAGACTATCGACTATAGATTATAGATTCATTCGCCTTCAAATTTAACCAAAGAGCTGACCGGGTAGCCGGCGAGCTTGGCCCGCCCTTTCAGGTCTACCAGCTCGATCAGGAAAGATATGCCCATTATCCTGGATTTAAGTTTATTTACCAGCTTGACCACCGCGCTAACCGTGCCTCCGGTAGCCAAAAGATCGTCTACGATCATAACTTTCTCGCCCGGCAAAAGCGCATCAGAATGCATATACAGGGTATCTGTCCCGTATTCCAACTCGTAACTGGCGGAGATGGTTTTACAGGGCAGTTTGCCTTTCTTGCGCACCAGCACAAGGCCCGCGCCGATCTTGTAAGCTATTATCGCGCCCAGAACAAATCCCCTGGCCTCCACAGCCACGACCTTATCGACCTTTTTATTCTTACATTCCCTTGCGATGATGTCGGCAGCTTTTTTCAAAGCCTGCGCGTTCTTGAATAAAGTGGTTACGTCGCGGAAGATGATCCCGGGCTTGGGAAACCCCGGGATGCTCCTGATGGATCGCTCAAGCAATTTCAGATCTTTTTTAGTCGCAGGCATAAGACATTCCTTTAAGTTGAAGATACCGGTTTATTCCCCCGGCAGCGAAATACTGGCGCTGCTAATTCGTTTCCTGTTCTTTGACGAATTTTTTTAATTTCTTCAGGGCCTCTTCTTCTATCTGACGGATCCGTTCCCGGGAAACCCCCATCTTATCGGCCACCTCGGCGAGCGTGCGGCACCTGCCGTCAGCCATGCCAAAACGCAGGTCCAGTATTTCCCTTTCCCGCTCGGACATCTTTTCCAGCAGGTTATCCATGCGCTCTTTGTCGAAAACCTTCTCGATCGCCGCGTCGGGCGCCTCCACAGTCTGGTTCTCCACCAGGTCGGAAACCTGATTCTCATCGTCATCGCCGATCGGCGCTTCCAAAGAAGAGGTCTTGGTGGTAAGCCAAAGATTTATATCCTCGATCTTGTCCCGCGATATCCGGAGCTTTTTGGCGATCTCTTCATCGGTAGCGGGACGCTTTAATTTCTGGGTCAAAATATCCCTTGTCTTCTTCCATTTAGTCAGCATCTCATTGACATATACCGGAAGCCTGACCATTTTGCCCTGCTGGGCGATCGCCCGGATTATCCCCTGCCGTATCCACCATGCCCCGTACGTGGAAAAACGGTATCCTCTTTTGTAATTGAACTTGTCCACCGCTTTCATCAATCCCAGGTTGCCTTCTTCAATGAGGTCCAAAAGCGGGATCCCCAGATGGATGTACCTCTTGGCGATATTTATAACCAGGCGCAGGTTCGAACGGATCATCAGCTTGCGCGCCTGCTCATCGCCTTTCTTGCTCAATATTCGCTTGCTTAACTCAATTTCCTGTTCAGCGTTAAGCAAAGGGATAATGCGAACTTCCTTCAAGTAAGTTTTGAGAGCTTCCATTGGGCCTCGGTCTTATTGGTCTATAATCGGTAACTGATAGCCTATAGTCAACTCTATTACTAAAAACTATTGACTATAGACTATCGATTATCGACGGCTTCTATTATTTCTTCTTCTTATCCTTCAACGCTGCCTGTGCCGCGGCAAGATTAGCTATCGGGACCCTGAACGGTGAACAGCTCACGTAATTCATCCCGACCTTATGACAGAACTCAACGGAACGCGGGTCTCCGCCGTGCTCGCCGCAGATACCGACCTCAAGTTTTTTATTGGTCTTCCTGCCTCTTTCGATAGCGATCTTTATCAGTTCGCCGACACCGGTCTGGTCCACTGTCTGGAACGGATCATCCTGCAATATGCCTTTATTGATATACTCCGGAACAAACCCTCCGATATCGTCGCGGGAGAACCCGAAGCTCATCTGGGTCAGGTCGTTGGTTCCGAACGAGAAGAACGCCGCAACCTCAGCCAGCTTATCGGCGACCAGGGCCGCGCGCGGTATCTCGATCATTGTCCCGAAAAGATGCTTGATCTGCTTCAGGCCATACTTGGCCAGGACATCCGCATAGATCTTTTTGGCTATCGCCAGTTGGTCTTCCAGTTCTTTTTTATCGCAAACCACCGGGATCATTATTTCAGGATAAGGTTTCTTCCCTTCCTTTACCAATTCCGCGGCAGATTCTAAAATAGCCCTGATCTGCATAGCGCTGACCTCGGGATAAGTGACCCCCAGGCGCACGCCGCGGTGCCCCATCATCGGGTTGGATTCATGCAGGCCCTCGGCTCTTTTGGAAAGCTCTTCCATAGAGATATTCAAGTCCTTAGCCAATTGTTCCAGCTTGGACTGCTCCCGGGGAACGAACTCGTGCAGCGGAGGATCCAGCAAACGGATAACCACAGGGAAACCATCCATCGCCGCTATAGTGGCTTTGATGTCTTTCTTCACATAGGGGAACAATTCATCGAGCGCCTTGCGCCTCTCTTCCACTGTCTTGGAGACTATCATCTTGCGCAGGATGAATAACGGCGCATCCGAGCCTTTTCCGTAGAACATATGCTCGGTGCGGAACAGGCCTATGCCTTCGGCGCCGAACTGCCTGGCGTTCTGGGCGTCAGCCGGGGTATCGGCATTGGTACGGATACCCAGCTTGCGGAAACTGTTGCACATGCTTAAGAAATCGTTAAGCAGTTTATTTTCCGAGGATGCGTCCATCATCTGCAGTTGCCCGGCGTAAACATTTCCTTTAGTGCCGTTTAAGGTGATCCAATCGCCTTCCTTGAGGATCTTTCCGTCAACGGTTATTTCTTTCTTGTCCAGGTTAACATGCAGGTTGCCGCATCCTACGATACAGCATTTTCCCCAGCCGCGGGCGACTAACGCCGCGTGCGAGGTCATCCCGCCGCGGGCGGTCAAAATCGCCTCGGCGGCGCGCATACCTTCAACGTCCTCGGGATTCGTCTCTTCGCGGACCAAGATGACTTTCTTGTTCTGCTTCTTCCATTCCACCGCGTCATTAGCGGTGAAAACTATCTGGCCGTTGGCCCCGCCCGGACCCGCGGGAAGACCTTTGGTCAGGACCTTGCTGATCATCTCGGCCTTGGGATCAATGACCGGGTGCAAAAGCTCGTCCAACTGACCGGGAGTAACCCTCATTACCGCTTCCGCCTTAGTGCAGAGTTTTTCCTTAGCCATATCCACGGCCATTCTTACAGCGGCAGGGCCGTTGCGTTTTCCCACGCGGCACTGCAGCATGAACAGGCGGCCTTTTTCAATGGTAAACTCGATATCCTGCATATCGTGGTAATGTTTTTCCAGGCGATTGCGGAAACCCACCAGTTCCTTATATATAACCGGCATACCCTGTTCCAGGGTAGTTAAGCCTTTGTTATGCTCTGACTGCGAATACTGATTGATCGGGGAAGGCGTGCGGATACCGGCTACCACATCTTCGCCCTGGGCGTTGATCAGGTATTCGCCGTAAAAACCGTTCTCGCCGTTTCCCGGGTTGCGCGAAAACGCCACGCCGGTAGCTGAATCATTGCCCAGGTTGCCGAAAACCATGGTCTGGACATTGACCGCTGTCCCCCACTCATCCGGGATGCCTTCAATCCTGCGGTAAGAAATAGCCCGCTTGCCGTTCCATGAAGAGAATACCGCGCCGATCCCGCCCCAAAGCTGTTTTCTCGGCTCATCCGGGAATTCCTTGCCCAGGACTTCCTTGATCTTGGCTTTGAATTGGCCGCAAAGCACCTTGAGATCATCGGTATTCAGGTCGGTATCGCTGGAATAACCTTTTTCTTCCTTCATTTTGCCCATTAACCGTTCCAGCTGCTTACGGATGCCCATATCCTCAGCCGGCTCAATGCCGGCGGCCTTTTCCATGACCACGTCCGAATACATCATGATCAAACGGCGGTACGCGTCATAAACGAACCTGGCATTGCCGCCTGCCTGCTTGATCAGGCCGGGAATAGTCTTTTCGGTCGTGCCTACGTTCAAGACCGTTTCCATCATCCCGGGCATGGATTTACGCGCGCCCGAGCGCACGGACACCAGAAGCGGGCTCGCGGCGTCGCCGAATTTGCGGCCCATCAGCTTCTCTACCTTTGCCAAGGCTGTCTCCACATCCTTTTCCAGGGTCTTAGGATATTTCTTTTTGTTCTCGTAGAAATAAGTGCAGACATCGGTTGTAAGGGTAAATCCCGGCGGGACCGGGAGTTTAAGATCTTTGTGACCGGCCATTTCCGCCAGGTTGGCGCCTTTGCCGCCCAGGAGATTCTTCATTGATTCATTGCCGTCCGCTTTGCCGCCGCCGAAACTGTACACGTATTTCTTTGCTTTTGCCGCCATTTCTCGTACCGCTCCTTCCAATTGTTAGGCCCGACGGTTTATAGCCCGACGGGCTTCGTTTATATTATTTTGTTGATCAGATATTCTTTTACCCTGTCGATGCCGATACGCTCCTGTTGCATTGTGTCCCGCTCGCGCACAGTGACCTGTTTGTCTTCCAGGCTCTGCACGTCGACTGTTACGCAATAAAGTGTTCCCACCTCATCCTGCCGGCGGTATAACTTGCCGATATTCGCCGTGTCATCATAAACCGTAACCACCTGTTTCTTCAAGTCAGCGGCCAGTTGTTTGGCCATCCCCACGATCTCCGGGCGGTTCTTTAAAAGCGGCAGCACCGCCACCTTGTTCGGGGCCAGGTCCTTATTTAATTTCAGGCATACCCGGATATCATCCTTGACCGTTTCCTCCGAATAAGCGTCCACCAGGAAAGCCAGTAAACAGCGGTCAACCCCGCCTGAAGGCTCGATTATATAAGGAAAGAACCTCTCCTTTTTAACTTCGTCAAAATAACGCAGGTCCTTGCCGCTGTACCCGGCATGCTGCTTCAGGTCGAAATCCGTGCGGTTAGCTATACCTTCCAGCTCAGACCAGCCCCAGGGAAAGTTATATTCCACGTCAGTGCAGGCCTTGGCGTAATGGGCGAGCTCGTCTTTTTCATGTTTGCGGAAATGGATATTCTCCGGTTTCATCCCCAGGTCCAGATACCATTTCTTGCGCGATTCCACCCACTCCTCATAAACCTTATCCGAATCTTCCGGCCGGCAGAAATATTCGATCTCCATCTGCTCGAACTCGCGGGTGCGGAAAGTGAAATTGCCGGGGGTTATCTCGTTGCGGAATGATTTGCCGATCTGCGCCAGGCCGAAAGGAAGCTTGGGGTGGCGCGAATCCTGGATATTTGCGAAATTTACGAACATCCCCTGCGCCGTCTCCGGCCGCAAATAAGCGACGCTGGAGGCGTCTTCGATCGGTCCGGTATGTGTCTTGAACATTAGGTTGAATTGCCTGGCCTCGGTCAATTCCCCGCCGCATTCCGGGCACTTTTTAGGATCTTTAAGATCCGCCACTTTAAAGCGCTTCTTGCAGCCTTTGCAATCCGCCTTAAGGTCGAAAAAGTTCTCCACATGTCCCGAGGCCACCCAGGTCTTGGGATGCATTATGATCGCCGCGTCCATGCCATATATATCGTTGCGCATATAGACATTGGCTTTCCACCAGGCCTTTTTGATGTTATTCTTCAGCTCCACGCCGTACGGGCCGTAGTCCCAGGAATTCGCCAGGCCGCCGTAAATATCGGAGCCCGGAAAAATAAATCCCCGGCGTTTGCATAAAGACACTATTTTATCCATTAAGTCTGCCATATTGTTTTTTTGTTCAGGGAAGATTAGAGATTGTTATTTTAGCACAAATCCCGAAAAATCCTATATTTTTTTCAAATCCGCAAAACCCTTAAATACCGTCTTTCAGTTTCTTAAGCTCTTCTTCCTTTATGGTAAAGCTGTGTTCTTTATCCGGAAAATCTCCGCTTGTCACTTCTTTTTTATATTCCTCTATCGCCCGCAGGATAAGCGGAGACAGATTTATGTATTTCTTCACAAATTTCGGGGTATACCGGTCAAAAAGCCCGAGCATATCGTTGATCACCAGGACCTGGCCGTCGCAATAAACCCCGGCCCCGCAACTGATAGTCGGGACCTTTAATCTCTCGGTGATCACCTGGGCGATCCTATCAGGGATACATTCCAGAAGCAGAGAAAAACAGCCTAATTTCTCCAAGGCCAGCGCCTGTTCTATCAGGAGCTTGGCGTGCTCGGCGTCCTTGGCCTGGACTTTAAAACCGCCGATCTTATCCGCGGTCTGCGGGGTAAGCCCGATATGGCCCATAACCGGGATGCCGGCCTTGATTATCTTCTCGGTAACCTCAAGGCATTTATCGAACCATTCCAGCTTTACCGCAGCGCATCCGGCTTCCTCAATAAACCTGGCGGCGTTCTTCACGCAGTCATCGGGATTGGTTTGATACGATTCATACGGCATATCTCCGATGATCAGGGAATTCGTCACCCCGCGGCTAACCGCCTTGGCGTGATGGATCATAACGTCCATTCCCACCTCGGTGGTGGATTTCAAGCCCAAGACCACGTTGGCCAGGGAATCGCCTACCAGTACCATATCTATCCCGGCCTTGTCCACCAGATAAGCCATAGGGTAATCATAAGCGGTAAGCATAGTCAGTTTGCGCTTACCTTTTGCCGCAAGGATATCTTTTACCGTAATTTTCATTTCTCTTCACCTTTCGATTCAAGACCCGGTCTTGCAACTTGTTATTCCGCAATATGATCCAAGACCGGGTCTTGGATCACTTGTTGCCAAAAAAATACGATATCAGCAAGAAGACAGATAAACCGATCAACAGCACTATCGTAGATACAGCGATAAAATTTTGCGCCTTTGAATTAACATATTTACCCATAAGCCTTTTGTTATTGGCCATCCTCATCATAAGGATCAACACGAACGGCAGCAGGATGCCGTTATTCACCTGAGCGCCGAGCATAACCGGAACAAGTTTAACCCTGGGCAAAAGAACCAGTCCGGCCGCAATAACGATAGTGGCGGTATAAAGCGTGTAAAATTGCGGAGCCTCGGAAAATTTTTTATTCACGCCCACCTCCCAACCCAACCCCTCGCATACCGAATAAGCCGTGGACAGAGGCACGATCGAAGCGGCGAACAAAGAAGCGTTTAACAATCCCAGCGCGAAAAGATAAAAACTGTAATTCCCCGCCAGAGGCCTCAACGCCAGCGCTGCGTCCTTAGCTGTGTCAATGCGCACCCCGTTCTGGAACAGGGTATTCGCGCAAACTATAATAATGAATACCGCCACAATGTTCACCACGAACGCCCCGGTAATAACGTCGATCCGGGCATATTTATACTCGGTAGGCTTAACGCCTTTTTCCACGACCGAAGCCTGCTGGTAGAACTGCATCCAGGGGGTTATCGTAGTCCCGACCACGCCCACCAAAAGCAGGATATACTCCTTGCTCCAGGCTATCTTCGGCGCGATCGCCTCTTTAAAAATATGGCTCCAGTCCGGCTTGGTCTGAAACGCGGCGAAGATATAAGCGACATAAAAAAGACAAAAGAACAGGAATACTTTTTCCACGATCTTATAATCCCACCTTACGATCAACAACCAGACCGCCAGGGCGCTTACCGGCACAAGGATGAATTTACTGATCCCTAACAAATCGGCGCTGGCGGCTATGCCGGCAAATTCGGAGATCGTGGTAAAAAGGTTGGCGTAAATAAGCACCAACATGGAATAGACCGTGCATTTTACCCCAAATTGTTCCCGGATAAGGTCGGACAGCCCTTTTCCCGTGGCTATAGCCATGCGCGCGCACATCTCCTGCACTACGATCAACGCGATTATAATGGGGATAAAAGACCAGAGCATGGAATAACCGAAATGCGCCCCGGCCACCGAATAAGTGGTTATACCGCCGGCGTCATTATCCACGCTGGCGGTGATCATCCCCGGCCCCATTACCGCGAGGAAAAGGAAAACCCCCCTCCAGGTATTTTTGATCCTCTCAATCATTGCACCGGCCTTGTTTTTATGTGCTTGAGCCTGCGCCAGGCGATAGCGATCAGCTGACTCAATATATCATCGACGGTAATGATCCCCTGGATCACGTTATTATCATCCACTACCGCGATAGCGTTATACTTGTATTTCTCCATAAGATACGCGACTTCCTTGAGACTGGAATCCAGGTGGACAAAATAAGTTTTCGGGAAAGCCGTTTTCTCTATCGGGTCGCTGAGGTCGGCCAGGATCAGGCGGCGAAAGCTGGTCGCCCCGATAAAACGATTACCCTCGTCCAGGATACAGACATACTGTATCGGCTCAACCTTAAAAAAACGTTCTTTGATCTGTTTTATTACCGCGTCCACCCGGGTCCCTTTGGTAAAAGCCATATAATCAGCGGTCATTAAACCGCCCGCGGAATCACTGGAATACCCCAGAAGCTGGGATAACTTTTTTGAACGGACGCTTTCCATGCCGCTAAGGATATCCTCGGCCTGTTTTTTGGGCAGTTTCTCCAGAAAATCCGTGGCATCATCAGACGGGATATTGCTTAATATCTCGGCCACTTCCCCCCTGGTTAACTCCTCAATAAGCGATTCCTGGTTCTTGAAATCTATGTTGACAAAAGTCTTGACCCGGGAATTAAGGTCCAGGGATTTAAAAAGCGCGACCTGCTGTTTCAGGGTAAGCTCCAGGAATATCTCTCCCATATCCGCCGCGGGTATGCTGCTGATCTGTCTCTGCGGCACATCTATCTTTATGGTCATGCTTGCCGGGTTGATATTCAACGGCTGGATGTATTTACAGGGGATCAGATGCTCGTCTTTCAAATAAGCCGAATCCTTATTAAATGTCCGGACCAGGAAATCAACGAATTTCTCTGCCCCTAACCTGCGCATTATGCCGCGCAGGCCTATATCCACATGCGCGATCACCACGGAATGCTCAACCGACAACAAATGTATATCGTTGACCCTGATGACCTTGTGATTATACGTATCCACAACCTGCTGATCCAAAATATCCCTGCGCAGGGCCAATTCCTGCTTATTATCGCGGGCATCGGCGAAATTCACCGAAGGCGCGTCCACTTTGACCCGGATGCCGCTTTCATCGAATAATTCAACGTCGCTCCATTTGATCAAGGCGTATTTGCGGTTGGGAAACCCTTTGCGGACGATAAGCCCGGAAGATTGAGGATATATACCCGCGTAATTAACGGTAATATCGTACAAATTACCGACTAAACCGCCGTTCATATCGACGACTTCCTTGCCTATCAACTGGGAGAAATATATGAACATCTGCATTATTCTTGTCCGTTCGTCTTCTGGATCACCACGATCTCAACACCGGGGAACCTTCCAGCCATTTCCTCGCCTTTTTCTTTACCCATTATAAAAACCGAGGTAGAGAGCGCGTCAGCGGTCAGGCAATCAGGAGCGGCCACGGTCACCGATGATATCCTTGAATCCGCCGGATATCCAGTCCTCGGATCAATAAGGTGGCTGTAATGGCGCTTTCCCTTATTGAAATATTGCTCGTAATCGCCGCTGGTGGCCACTGCCCTGTCTTTCAATTCCAGCTTTTTGCCTATGTTTTTTCCGAACGCAGACCTTATGCCCACGCTCCATTTCCTGCCCGCCCTGTCCCCCAGACCGTAAACCTCTCCGCCGCAATTGATCAGACAACTGGAGATCCCGGCTTCTTTCAATTTACTCACCGCGCAATCGACCGCATAACCGGGGACAATGGCGCCCAGGTCTATTTTCATTCCGGAAACGGTAAATTTTACCACATTATTCGTTTCAAGGAAAACAATTTTATTCGAACCGACCGCCTCCAGCGTTTGCTTGATCCGATCGTCAGCGGGGATACGGTAATCGCGTTTGGTAAAGCCCCAAAGGTCCGCCAAAGGCGCCACGGTGACGTCGAAAGCGCCGTTAGAGGCCAGCCAAAAATCCTTCGCCCTTTTCAATAAATAAAACAGCTCCGGGCTGACCTGGGCCTCGCCGTTCCTATTCAAACGGCTAAGTTCGCTGTCTTCGTCGAATTTAGTGAAAATATCCTCGATCCTGCGTATCTCGGCAAAGACTATCCCCGCTGCCCGGGGATCCGCAGAGACGACCTCGACAAACGATCCCATCAGCACCTGCTTATCGCGGTGCATAGGCCGGCCGCAGCCGGTCATCAAAAAAACCGCCAGGATAACGCCTGCGATAAAATAATTCTTAAACATAGCCATAAAACTTCCCGGTTGTTATTTTAGGAACTGTTTGACCACCTTTACCAGTTCCACATGCGGCATCCTGTATTTTATGAAACATTCCTTGGCGCCCAGGCGTATGGCCTCGTCATATTCATCCTGCGAATCACGCCCGGTCAAAACAAACACCGGGATATCTTGGGTCTTAGGGTCGGATTTGATCAGTCCCAGGACGCCGAAACCGTCAAGGCCGGGAAGGATCAAGTCCAAGAGCACCAGATCAACCTGATTTTTTTGAAGCATCTCCAGACCCTCATTCCCCTCACCGGCTGCCAGAACGGTGAATCCGGCTCCTTCCAGGGTCATCTTCACTATATCACGGCCGAATTTATTATCGTCGATGATCAAAACGGTCTTAGCCATGCTCCCTCCCTTGCCGACTATTTCTTACGCCCGCGTCCCCCGGCGCCAAGATGATAGCTTGATTCAATTGTCTTTACCAGGTCGAACAACAACGCGTTTACCGGGGCAGGGATTCCCAGCTCCTGGGCCTGCCGGACGATCACCCCGTTGATGAAATCTATCTCCGTGGGCTTTTTATTCAATACGTCCTGAAGCATCGATGAGATATTCCCGGCGGTGGCCTGGCAAACCGCCTCCACCTTGGCCAGGGGATCGTCGTATATCAGCTTGATCCGCTTCCTTTTGGCCACCTTCGTCCCCTCGCTTACCGCCAGGGAAATAATCTTTCTGGTCCCTTCAAAATCAAGGAGCCGGCCGTTATTCAGGCGGGTTATCGCGGTAAGCGGGTTTATCCCGGCGTTGATCAGCAATTTCGACCAAATAGAACCTTTGATATCCCGGGATATCCGGGTTTCCAGCCCCGCCCGGTTGAACACCTCTCGGATCGAGCGGATCTCCACCGGTATCTTGCCGTCTATCCTGCCCAATACCGTCTCGCCTTTACCGGCGTGCCGGATCCTGCCGGTATCCAACAGGGTCGCGCCCATATTGGTTATTCCGCCGATCACCTTTTCCGGCCCGACCACTTCGCTGATCAACTCGATGTTGCCGATACCGTTCTGCAAAGTCAAAACAGCCGTATCTTCGCCCGCCAATGTCTTAGCCGCGGTTATCGCGGACTTCGTATCATAAGATTTTACGCAGATCAATATTAAATCGGCATTTCCGATATCCTTGGGCTCGGCGGTGGCCCTGACCTGCGCCCTCCAATTGCCGGACACGCCTTCGACGCTGACACCCGACTGGCTGATCCTTCCGGCGCGGGCGCTGTCCTTATCCAGCATCCAGACTTCGCATTTAGCCCTGGCTAAAAACGCGGCCAATAAACACCCCATCGCCCCGGGGCCGACTACGGCTATCTTCATTTATGCCTCCAATTTATTGATCACCTTCTGCGACTTTAATTCCCTGCCGAGGTGAAAATTCAAAAACCCGTTCAATACCAGGTTAAGCTCTTTTTTTATCTGGGGGTTCATTCCCAGTTTAAGGTTGATCTTGAAATCATTCTTCTCGATATGCATTATAGTGGCGATCGTCCCGCGGAAGATCGTCCGCGCCCTCAGGTCCTTAGGGCTGCATTTCTGGCAAAGCAACCCGCCCATCCCCAGGCTGAATTTAACCGCGCCCGGCGCGCGCCCCAAACAGCTGACGCAGGAATCCAGATGCGGCCGGAATCCCGATGAAGACAGCACCTTGATCTTAAATATGGTCATCACCTTTTCCGGGTCGGTGTATCCGGACAACTCCGCCAGCGCGGTCATCGCCAGATCAAATATCTCCTCGTTCTTATCCTCCTGCGCCATTATCCCGTCTATCAGTTCCACGATAAGGCTGGCCGCGGCGATCTTGGGAAGCCCCCGGCGGATCCCGGGGAAATTATCCACCAGGTCGGCCTGGCTAACCAGATGCACGGAGGAATTGCGCTTATGGTAGAAGATGATCTCATTATGCGAGAAAGACTCCAGAGAACTGGCGAACTTCCGCGGGTCCTTGCGTATACCCTTCAACTCGCCGGATATCTTGCCGTAGTCCCGGGTAAAAAAATTCACCAAAAGCGAAGTCTCGCGCAGGTCGTATTTCTTCAGGACTATCGCCGCGGTCTTTAATATCGCCATTGTCAACCTATCCCTGATTCCTTAAGATAATGCGCCTCTTTCCTGCGCATCATCCCCCTGCCTTTCGCGTCATGGTCGTCATAACCGAATATATGCAGCAGGCCGTGAACGAGATACAGGTGATTTTCATACAAAGGAGTGGTTTTAAAGGTCTTTGCGTTGCGGACCGCCGTGTCGGTGGATATGACTATGTCCGTGATCATCCTTCGGCCGTCACTTAGATCGAACGCCAGGACATCGGTGGCCGCGTCACGAAAGTGGTATTTACGGTTAAGCCGGCGGATCATCCGGTCATCCACGAAGCAAAGGGTAATGGCCGACCCTGCCGGAACGGATCTGCCTTCCGAGGATACGACCTTACGGGCGATGCCTTTTATCTTTTTCGGATTGATTGGTATTTTCTTTTGAAGGTTTTTTATGTATATCCGCACCGTCGGCCTCAGGATAATTTATACGGGTGTGGTATATTCCGCTCAAGATATGGATGAACACTGTCGCGATGATCTCCAGGTCTTTAAGGGTAAGGTCGCATTCATCGAGCTGGCCGTCGATGAACTTGTTATTTATGATCTTATGCACCAACTCATCGATCTTGGAAGGGGTCGGATCTTTCACCGCCCGGGTCGCCGCTTCCACGGAATCTGCCAGCAGCACTATCGCGGTTTCTTTAGTATTGGGTTTCGGCCCGGGATAACGAAACCCTTCTTCGTGGACCTCCTCCGGCATATCGGAATTCTCCAGCGCCCTGCGGTAGAAAAAATACACCAGGCTCGTCCCGTGATGCTGCTGGATGAATTTCTCAAGCTGCGGGGCAAGATGGTACTTCCGGGCCAGGTCCAGCCCCTCCTTGACATGGTTCATTATCAAAAGCTTGCTCATGTTCGGGGCCAGGGCCTCATGCGCGCTCATCTTCAGCCCCTGGTTCTCGGTAAAGTATTCCGGCTTTTGCAGCTTGCCGATATCATGATAATAAGCGCCGATCCGGGCCAAAAGCGCATTCGCGCCCACAGACTTGCAGGCGGCCTCGGATAGATTGCCCACTATCAGACTGTGATGATATGTCCCGGGCGCCTCAAGCATCAACCGGTTAAGCAAAGGACTGTTGAAATCCGCCAGTTCCAGGAGCTTTATATTGGTGATCGTCCCGAAAAGATATTCGAAGACAGGGAGTATACCCTGCGCGATAACCCCGCAGACAAGTCCGTTGAGCAAGAAAAACAGCGCTTCTTCGGAATACGCCCATTTAAAATCCCTGCTCATAAGAAATAAAACCGCCTGGACACAGCCGGCGACGAACCCGGCGATAACAATGGTGTTCCGGCGACGGACGCCATGGACCAGAAGGCTGGAAATTATACCGCTTATGAAAAAGATCACCCCCAGGCTGTTCGCCTGGCCGGAAGCCGCGTTGATAACGATTACCGGGGCGATAGTCAGCAATAATGATATTACCGGCTCGTTGAACAATATCGCGGCCAGCATCGGAGCCGCGGCGAACGGGATAAAGAACAACGGCCATCCGTGGTTGATCATCAAGAACCCCAATGAGGTTATCATCAGGAAAAGCAGTGACAGATTAAAAAGATTAAATGGGCGGGAATTAAGGTCGCGGTAGATGAACTTAAGATAAACAACCAGGCAGATCAAAAATATCGCCACAAGCAGGTTTACGCCGGCGAAGAAAGAATAAACCAGGGCCGCGGCGGACCCGGCCAGAAAAACGATCCAGCCGCGCAATTTCTCGGAGATCCGCGGTACGCGCGAATTAAATTTTAACTTATCTATCGCGATTTGCCTTTTCATAAGCCTCGATTATCTTCTGCACCAATTCATGCCTGACCACATCCTCTCCGCTGAAATTTATGAATTTGATCCCCTGGATCGCTTTCAGCGTTTCCATCGCCTGAAGAAGCCCTGTCGGCTTTCCTCCGGGCAGGTCGCTCTGGGTAATATCCCCGGTGATCACCGCCTTGGAATCGAATCCCAGCCGGGTCAAAAACATCTTCAGTTGTTCCGGAGTGGCGTTCTGGGCCTCGTCCAGGATGATAAAGGCGTCGTTCAAGGTCCTTCCCCGCATATACGCCAGAGGCGCCACTTCAATTATACCGGTCTCCAGGTATTTTTCTATCTTCTCCGCCTCCATCATATCGTAGATCGCGTCGTATAACGGGCGAAGATACGGCGATATCTTCTCATACATATCCCCTGGCAGAAAACCCAGGGATTCCCCCGCCTCGATCGCCGGCCGGGTCAGTATTATCCTGCGCACCTCCTGGTTGCGCAGCGACTCAACCGCGCAGGCCATGGCCAGGTAGGTCTTTCCTGTCCCGGCTGGCCCGATACCGAAGACTATATCATTCTTTTTTATCGCCTCGAAATACTCCTTCTGCCCTTTTGTCCTGGGGCCGATCGCCTTCTTCCCCGGAGGGCAGTGGCGGAATTTATCCCTGGCCGGCTCAAAGGAATCGTATTTCGGGGTCTTGGGTTCTTTCATCAATTCATATATCCTTGATCCGGATAACCGGTTATCGCCAAGTTCATCATTAGCCAGCAATCGCTCGATAAAAACAACCGCCCTGTTTATATTCTTGCTCCCGCCGGTTATCTTAAGGTCTTCGCCGCGCAGGGTCAGTTTCACCTGAAACTCTTTTTCCAGTATTTTTATATTCTCATCATACGGGCCGAGAAGCCCCTGAGCCGCGGCCAGCGTATCAATCCTGATCTTTTTTTCCGGCATTGTCTTTATTCCACAGGTATAGTTATGACCTGGCCCGGTTTTATATTATCCGGGCTTTTGACCGTTTTCCTGTTCGCTTCGTAGATCCGGGGCCATTTCGCGGAACGCCCGTAGAATTTAGAAGCGATCTTCTGCAGCGTATCCCCCGGCTGAACGGTATATTTTTGCGGTTCTGTAATAGCAGGCTCATCGGCCGGGATAACCGCCGGAACGGGCTCAACCGCGTCAACAGGCTGGCCGGGTTCGATTTTAACCGCCGGTTTCTTATTAGTCCTTAATATGGGATAAAGCTCCACCTCGATCACTTTAGTGGTCCGCGTCGGTTTGCGGCCCGCAGGAGCCGGCGCAGGTGGATTTTTAGCCGCAACCAAGCCGCGGTTACCGCTGTTCAAATCCTGGTCAGGCCTTTCTTTAACAACGGAATAAGTCCTGACCGCGCATCCGGATAAAGCCAACAGTATTACAAAGAACGGGATCCGTCCAGCTTTTAACATTTTAGCCTTATGCAGACCAAAGCCTGACCTCAAGTCTTTGTTTTCCTTATCGCGATGCCCAGCTCATCCAGTTGCCTTTTATCCACTCCCGAAGGGGCGCTGGTCAGGGGGCAAAACGCCTTTTGCGTCTTGGGAAAGCCGATCACCTCTCTGATGCTGGCTTCGCCGGCCAAAGTCGATAAAAGCCGGTCTATGCCGAAGGCAAACCCGCCATGCGGAGGAGCGCCGTACTGAAAGGCCTCCAAAAGAAAACCGAAACGCTTTGCCTGTTCTTCCTCGCTGATGCCGATAATCGAGAATATCTTCTGCTGCAGCTTCTGGTCATGGATCCTGATAGAACCGGAGCCGATCTCAATACCGTTGAGGACCAGGTCATAGGCGCGCGAACGTATATTGCTCAGATCATTGCCTTCCAGCTTGGGGACATCCTCGGCATGCACATTGGTGAACGGATGATGCTCGCACTCCCAGCGTTTTTCCTCCTCGTTATATTTAAAAAGCGGGAATTCCGTAACCCAGAGGAACGCGAATTCCTGTCCGGATGCCTTGCGCAGGTCCGGCTTATCCGATTGGTATTTTGCCAGGGCCTCGGCATGGCTTATCCTGGGGAACGGGACCTTCAATTCAACGCCTTTAATCTCTTTGAATATCAAGGCCATTAACGATTCAAAAACAGAATAAATGTCCTCTTCATCGATGAAGGACATTTCCAAATCCAGCTGGGTGAACTCCGGCTGACGGTCCGCGCGCAGGTCTTCGTCGCGGAAGCACTTGGCGATCTGGTAATATTTCTCTATCCCGGAAACCATTAATATCTGCTTAAAAAGCTGCGGGGATTGGGGAAGCGCATAGAATTCGCCGGGATTAAGCCTAGACGGGACCAGATAATCCCTGGCGCCTTCCGGGGTGGATTTAGTCAGTATAGGGGTTTCGCACTCAATGAACCCGCGCTCATTAAGGAAACCGCGGACGGCCTTATAAAGCGTATGGCGCATAACAAAATTATTGAACACCTTCCGTCGCCTCAGGTCCAGGTAACGGTATTTCAGCCGCATCTCCTCGGTCAATTCCTGCTCGTCGGTTATCTCAAAAGGCGGGGTCAGGCTGGGATTAAGTATCTCCAGGCCCGTGACCAAAAGTTCCACCTCTCCGGTGGGCAATTTAGCGTTGATCATTCCAGCGGGCCGCTTATTCACTTTGCCGGTGATACGGATCACGAATTCCGCGCGCAGGTCCTGGGCCTTTTTATGCGCCTCTCCGGATTCTTTAGGTATGAAGACCACCTGGGTTATCCCGTCGCGGTCGCGGATATCAATAAAAATAAGCTTTCCATGGTCCCTGCGGGTGGCGACCCATCCGCAAAGCGTTACCTCTTTTCCCGCATCAGCGGCGTTCAATTGCCCGCAAGTATGTGTCCGTAACATCAGCTCTCTTTCTGTTGGATTATTCCTAATTTTTCCTTCAGTCCGGCCATAGGGACCTTTTCCTGTGTTTTATTGGCCATATCCTTCAAGGTCACGCAATTTCCCCTGATCTCATCGTCCCCGATAATTATCACAAAAGCAGCACCCAGGTCGCCGGCCTTGCGCATAGCGGATTTCAAAGAATTCCCGCTGTAATTGGCGCTGGTGTCTGAAACTATAGCCGCGCTGTCGCGCAACCCGGACAAGATTACCAGGCTTTGTTTCTTGGCGGCTTCACCCAAAGGTATTACATATACGAGTTTCGGAATATCTTTCGCCTGGTCAGGCGCAGCCGCACTTTCCAGGGCCAAAAGCAGCCTCTCAAAACCGAATGAAAATCCGATCGCCCCGGCCTCCGGCCCGCCTAATTCTTTTACCAGGCCGTCATACCTGCCGCCCGCGCCCAAGGCGTCCTGCTGCGGGCCCAAACCGCTGTGCTTGATCTCAAAAACAGTGCGGTTATAATAATCCAGTCCGCGGACAAGAGTAGGCATAACCTTGTAATCCACTTTCATTACGTCCAGACCCTGCTTTACATATTCAAAATGAGCCTTACAATCCGGGCAAAGATGCTCCCGGCCTATTTGCAAATGGTTGACAATATCGCGGCAGGCCTCGTTCTTGCAGTCCAATATCCTTAAAATATTCCGGCTATACCTGTCTTTACAGTCGTCGCAAAGGCCGCCGAGCTTGTCTTCCAGCTTGTTTTTTAAAAGATCGTTAAGCGTCTTTTTATCCTGAGCGCAGCCAAGGGTATTCAAAGCTATAGTGTAATCTTTTACGCCGTATCGCTTTAGCAGCGCGTCGGCCAAAGCGATGACTTCCACATCTATATCCGGGCCGTAACTGCCTATCGCCTCGCAGCCGATCTGATTAAACTGGCGCAGCCTTCCTTTTTGCGGCCTTTCCGCGCGGAACATCGGGCCCATATAATATAATTTCAGAAAACCTTTGGTCTTATCCAGGCTGTTCTCGACATAGGCGCGGACGATCGAGGCAGTGCCTTCCGGGCGCAAGGCGTAGGAATCCTCATCGCGTTTAATGATGAACATCTGCTTCTGGACTATTTCAGTGGATTCGCCAAGCGAACGGTTGAATAACGCGGTTTCTTCTATAAAAGGAGTGCGGATTTCGGAATAGTTGTAAATAGCGAAGATTTTACGGCTGGTTCCTTCGATCTTTTGCCATAAACCTGTCTGATCAGGCAGGATGTCTTTTGTCCCCGGGACTTTTTTGAACATGTCGTAAGTTTATTTTACTTTTTGCTTCATTTCCAAGCCGGGTTTAAAGATCACGACTTTCCTGGGAGGAACTGGGACGACTTGACCAGTGCGGGGATTTCTTCCGGTGCGGCTTTTTCTTTCCTTGATCTTAAAAACGCCAAAATTACGCAGTTCTATCTTTTCACCCCTGACCAAGGCTTCTACCATATAATCAAAGGTTTTCTGGACTATCTTCTTAACATCAGTCTGTTTAAGGTTGGTTTCATCAGAAACTTTCAGGATAATATCTTTTTTGGTCATTCTTCCCTCCGGATTAGACACGGATAATGTGTCTGCAACTATAATATCAGCAAAAAGTTACATCTAAATTTATGTGTTAAATATAGCACATAAATCCCAAAAGGTCAATATTTTTTTGTCCCCCGGCATAACTGCCAAGGCTTCCCGGGAATTAATGCTCGAGCGACAGCAGTATCCAAGGCTAAAAAACACGGATTTAGGGCGCGAAATTATAAAAAATTATTTATTAAAGCCTAAAAACCGTTTTTATATGGTTATGGTAACCCTGCCTTCGCCCAGGAGGTCTTCTATATCCTGAATGATCTTATCCGAAGGCTGGATAAATAATTCGCTGCCAACCACAATCTGGGTCTTGGCCTTGGACGCCCCATCCAGATGGAGGTATACCGGGGTGCTGCCGCTGGAAGACGCCAGCAGGACTTTAAGGCTTTCGAAGAGATTATCCTTTAATCCGGTCAGGTTTATGTTGATCGAAGAAATTATCCGGTAAACCTCATCCATAGGGAACATATCGCTGGCAATGATCTTCGGGGTATTTTCCTTGAGGTCCAGCCTTCCCCTGAGCAGGACCACGTTGCTGGTCTGTATGTATTTTGAGATCTTCTGGTAGGTTTGCGGGAATACCAGGACTTCGATAATCCCGTCAAGATCCTCGACCTTGAGTATGGCCATCTTCTCCTGGTTCTTCCTGGTCAGGGTATTCTTTATCTTGGTGATCAAAGCGACTATCTTTATCAAGTCCTGGTCTTTATATTGAGAAAGGTCGTTGATCGGGGATGATGAAAAACGCTTCAACTGCCGGGCATAACGCGCCAGAGGATGCCCGCTGATATAAAACCCCAGCAGTTCTTTTTCAAAAGCTAAAAGTTGCGGCTCAGGCCATTCTTTTATCTGGGAATTATCCCCGATCGGCTCTTTAAAGCCGTTCTGCGCCTGGCCGGCGTCAAAAAAAGACAACTGGCCGCTGGCCTTCTCTTTTTGCAAGCGGCCGGCGCATTCCAATATCTGGTCCAACGAGGCGAACATCTGCGAACGGTGTTGTTTAAAGCCGTCGAACACCCCGCATTTGATCAGGCTTTCCAGGACCTTGCGGTTAACCAGCCTAAGGTCGATACGGCCGCAGAGCTCTTTCAAAGAATTGAACCTGCCATGCTGCCTGCGGGAATTAACCAGGGACTCCACCGCCCCCTTGCCCACATTTTTTATAGCCAAAAGCCCAAACCGGATATTCTTGCCGCCGCCGACAATAAAGAACGCGTCGCTTTCGTTGATATCCGGAGGCAGCACCTCGATCCCCATATGTTCGGATTCATTGACGTATTCGACCACTTTATCGGTATTATCGCGTTCTGAGGTAAGCAGCGCGGTCATAAATTCCAGCGGATAATTCGCCTTGAGATATGCGGTGCGGTAAGAGATCACCGCGTAAGCTGCGCTGTGGCTGCGATTGAACCCGTAGCCGGAAAAATAAACGATCTGGTCGAATATTTTATTGGCGGTAGCTTCCTTTATCTCGTTTTTGGCGCATCCCGAGACAAAATGCTTGCGCTGCTGCTCCATCACCTCGGTGATCTTCTTGCTCATCGCCCGGCGCAAAAGGTCGGCCTGGGCCAGGGTAAAACCGGCCAGTTCGGAAGCTATGTACATTATCTGTTCCTGATAAAGCATTATCCCGTAAGTATCCTTGAGTATCGGTTCGAGCCGCTTATGATCGTATTTCACCGGTACCAGCTTTTTCTTGCGCTGGATGAAATCGGTAAGCATCCCCGAGCCCATCGGTCCCGGACGGTATAACGCCAGAAGCGCGATCAGGTCCTCAAAATGGTCGGGCTCGAGTTTTTTCAGCAGGTCGCGCATACCCGAGCTTTCCAGCTGAAACACCCCCATTGTCTGCGCCGCGCATAACAGGCGGTACGTAGGCTTGTCATCCAGAGGGATCTTGCGGATATCCAGGTCGATATTCTGGTGCCCCTTGATCAATTTAATGGTCTGATCGATCACCGTAAGAGTCCGCAGCCCCAGGAAATCGACTTTCAGCAGGCCGATCTTTTCCAGCACGCTCATCCCGTACCCGCTGGTGATCTGGTCCTCCTGTGTCTTAAAAATAGGCATATAATTATCCAGAGGCTTATCCGCGATGACCACACCTGCCGCGTGGGTCGAGGCATGCCGGTTAAGCCCTTCCAGGGTCAGAGCGATATCCAGCAATTCCTTTATCTGGGGATCGTTCTTATACAGGCTGTTCAGTTCCGGCTCGCTTTCCAGCGCGTCTTTCAGGCTGTAATTGGGATTGGTCGGGTCGGTCGGAGGTATTAATTTGGCGATCCGGTCCACGTCGGCGTAACTTAAACCCATAACCCGGCCGACATCCCTGACCACTCCCCTGGCCTGCATAGTCCCGAATGTGATGATCTGGGCAACGTTCTCCTGGCCGTATTTATTAGTCACATAATCGATGACCTCGGGCCTGCGCTCGTAACAGAAGTCTATGTCTATATCCGGCATACTGACCCTTTCCGGATTAAGAAAGCGTTCGAACAAAAGGTTATATTTAAGCGGATCGATATCGGTGATACCCAGGAGGTAACTCACCAGGCTTCCGGCTGCCGAGCCGCGGCCGGGGCCTACGGGAATAAGGTTTTTCTTGGCATAATGGATGAAATCCCAGACAATAAGGAAATAACTGGTAAAACCCATGCTCTGGATGGTTTTCAGCTCATGCTCAAGCCTTTGTTTTATCTGCGGGGTAAGCTCGGGATAGCGTTCTTTGATCCCAGTATCGCAAAGGTCGCTTAAAAAAGCCTCTTTGCTCTTTCCTTCGGGGAGTTCATACCTGGGCAGGTGGTGTTTGGAAAAATCCAGTTCCAGGTTGCAGCGCCGGCTGATCTCCACGGTATTGGCGATCGCCTCGGGATAATCCTTGAATAATTCCTTCATCTCCTGGCCGGATTTGAAATAAAACTCGTCGGTGGAGAGGCGCATCCGGTTCTGATCGGTAAGCACGCTCTGGGTCTGTATGCACAAGAGCGCCTCGTGGGCCCTGGCCTTATCCCGGGCCAGGTAATGGACGTCATTAGTCGCTACCAGCGGGATCTTAAGCTGGCGCGAAAGCCTTACCAGGCCTTCGTTGACTGTCGCCTGTTCCGCGATCCTGTTCTCCTGGATCTCCAGAAAAAAATTATCAGTCCCCAGGATATTGCGGTAATCATCCGCGGTTTTCACGGCGTCGTTAAACCGAAGCTGGCGCAACATAACCGGTATCTCGCCTTTAAGGCATGCGCTCATCCCGATCAGCCCTTGGCTGTATTTGGCCAGGACCTCCTTGTCTATTCGCGGACGGTAATAGAACCCTTCAAGATAACCGATGGAAACGAGCTTCATCAGGTTCTGATACCCGGCCTCGTCTTTGGCCAGGAGTATCAAATGGTAAGACGCCTCATCCATACCGCTGGATGTTTTCTCCAGCCGGGATTTCGGGGCGACATAAACCTCGCAGCCGATGATCGGTTTTATCCCGGCTTTTTGGGCGGCTATGTAGAATTCAACTGCGCCGAACATATTCCCATGGTCGGTGATCGCCAGGGAATCCATATTGTAGTGTTTAGCGAGATTTAGAAGCTCCGGGATACGGCAGGCGCCGTCCAAAAGGCTGTACTGGGTATGCAGGTGCAGGTGGATAAAATCTGAATGAGGCATGGAAAGTACCAGAAGATACTATCGGTCTATAGTCTATAATCTATAGTCGATAGAAAAAGCCCTATAGACAATTGGCTGAACTATCGACCTGGTCGATCAGGCTTATTCCCACTCGATCGTCGAAGGCGGCTTGGAGGTGATATCGTAAACCACACGGTTTACCCCTTTGACTTCGTTTATAACGCGGTTGGAAATATTCTCCAGCACTTCGTAAGGGAGCTTTACCCAGTCCGCGGTCATTCCGTCCTGGCTGGTGACGCAGCGCAGGGCCACGACATTATCATAGGTGCGCTCGTCTCCCATTACCCCTACGGTCTTTACGGGCAGAAGCACGGCAAAAGACTGCCATACCTGGTTATATAAACCGGCCTTGCGCACTTCATCAAGCACTCGGCTGTCAACTTCGCGCAGTATCTTTAAGCGGTCTGCAGTGACGTCTCCCAGGATGCGGATAGCCAGGCCCGGCCCGGGGAACGGCTGACGGTAGATTATATTCTCCGGCATCTGCAGTTCCTTGGCGATCTGCCTGACTTCATCCTTGAAAAGGTCGCGCAGCGGCTCAAGAAGTTTTAATCTCATATGTTCCGGCAAACCGCCGACGTTATGATGGCTTTTGATCTTGGCGGAAGGCGCGCCGGTGGCAGATACGGATTCGATCACATCCGGGTATAACGTGCCCTGGGCCAGGAATTTCACGCCCTTGAACTTATCCGCCTCCTCTTCAAACACCTTGACGAATTCCCTGCCGATGATCTTCCGCTTTTCCTCGGGATCTGCGATACCTTTGAGCTTCATCAGGAACCTGCGCGAACTGTCCACGTAATCCAGGTTTAAATGATAAAGATTGCGGAAAACCTTTTTGATCTGCTCCGGCTCATCCTTACGCATTACGCCGTTATCGATAAATATGCATTTCAGGTTGCGGCCGATGGCCTTGTGCACCAGAAGCGCGGCGACCGAGGAATCCACTCCGCCGCTCAAACCCAGGACCACCTTGCTTGCGCCCACGCTCTTGCGGATATTCAGGATGGTTTCCTTAATAAAAGACTGCATATTCCATCTGCCGGAACAACTGCATATGCGGAAAAGGAAATTGCTTAGTATCTGGCTGCCTTTTTCAGTATGGGTAACTTCCGGATGGAACTGTACCGCGTAGATCTTGCGTTTTTTATTGGATATGGCGGCCATTGGGCTGTTCAGCGTATGCGCGCTGACAATAAACCCCGGAGGCAGCTTGGTCACATAATCGCCATGGCTGGCCCAGCAGGTAAAATTACCCGGCAGGCTGCTGAACAGGTCGCGGTTATCGTCTATAAAAAGCTCGGCCTTGCCGTATTCGCGCTCCCTGGTATGCCTGACCTTCCCGCCCAGCATATGGGAGATCAGCTGCATCCCGTAACATATGCCCAATATGGGTATGCCGAGTTTGAATATATCCTTGTCCGGATGAGGCGCCTTCTTGTCGATGCACGACGCCGGGCCGCCTGAAAAGATTATGCCTTTAGGCGCCAAAACAGCAATATCTTTGGCCGGCGTGTTAAAAGGCATTACCCTGGAAAAAACCTTATGCTCCCTAACCCTCCTGGCGATCAGCTGGGTATACTGCGAACCAAAATCAAGGACTAAAACCATTTCACGGCTCATTTTCCCATCCCCACTCTCTGGCCGACCTGGAAGATCTTGCCTTCGGTCTGAATGGAAGGCGCGATGATTATCTCCACGTCCTGCATTTCTTTTATATTGCCCGCGCCCAGCGAGCCCATAGAAGTCTTTAACGCGCCCATAAGGTTCTGGGAACCGTCATCCACTTTAGCCGGCCCGAAAAGTATATCCTTGACCGTTCCGGTAGTGCCGACATAAATGCGGGTCCCGCGAGGTAAATTCACGTTGGACGTAGCCATTCCCCAGTGGTATCCGCGGCCGGGAGCCTCTTTGGCCCGGGCGAAGCTGGAACCGATCATCACCGCGTCGGCGCCGCAGGCGAATGCCTTGCAGATATCTCCTCCGCGGTTCATCCCGCCGTCGGTAATTATCGGGACATACCTTCCGGTGCGTTTGAAATAGAAATTCCTGGCTGCAGCCGCGTCAATGGTAGCGGTGACCTGCGGCACTCCGATACCCAATACGCCGCGGGTAGTGCAGGCGGCTCCGGGTCCTACCCCGATCAAAAGCGCCGCCGCCTTGGTCTCCATAAGTTCGAGGGTTGTTCCGTAAGTGACGCAGTTGCCCAAAACAACCGGTATCTTCATTGAATCGCAAAATTTAAACAGATCCAGGCTTTTATATTCTTTGGCGATATGTTTGGGCGTGGTTACCGTGGATTGGATAACGAATATATCCGCTCCGGCGGAAACGGCGATCTTGGCGAATTTCTCGGCATGAGCCGGTATACAGCTTACCACAGCAGTGCCTTTTTGCTTCTTTATCTCGGCTACCCTGCGACCTATAAGTTTCTCTTTGATAGGCGTGGTATAAACCATCTGGATAAGAGCGGTCGCCTCCGCAGGAGTCGCCTTGGCGATCCGGTCAAGGACCTCATCAGGGTTTTCATAACGTGTCTGAACGCCATCCAGGTTCAGGACAGCTATACCGCCCAGCTTGGACATTGCCACAGCAAATTTAACATCGACTACGCCGTCCATAGCCGCAGCTACTATCGGGACCTTGAATTTTTTGCCGCATATGGAGAAAGTAGTGTCAACCTCAGGAGGATTTATAGTTTGAGTACCCGGGACAAGGGCGATTTCATCGAAACCATAACACCGGCGAGCCCGCCTTTCCATTCCTATCCATTCAGCCATTATTAACTCCTTTTACATAAATTATTACAATTAAACAACTTATAGCATTTGAGCCGTTTAACCCGACTACTTAGAACAAGAGTTTATACCAATATCCCCTCTTTGTCAATAGAAAAATTCGCTTAATCCTTTACAAAACATCTATTTTTGTTATAATGCTTTCCATGGATACTTCCAAGATCAGGTCATTCATTATTTATTTGTTTGCCGCAGGGATAGGCATAGGCGCGGGGAAATTGGGTTTTGATTATATGACCGTGAAGTTTTCCCCCAAACTCGGGCATAAGGGCCGAATAGAAGCATCGCCAATGCCCGCCCCTGCTGTTCCCGCTGCACAGCCCGCGCCTGATCCGGCCGGCGAAGGGCCCGTATCATCTGCGGCATTGGCGAAAGCAAAAAAACCGGACAGCATTTCATATATACTGACCGGCGTTTATCTTTCCGGGAATAAAGCTTTTGCCCTGGTCAACAACCAGATCGTGGAGGAAGGCGACGAGGTTGCGGGTGCGAAGGTCTTCAAGATCAACCTGGATGAAGTTATCCTAAAACTTACCGACGGCCAGGCGATCAAACTCACCACCAGAAGCAGATACCCCTAAAACCTATCCTTTATTGAGCCCTTTACCGCGCTAAGCGCGATATTCTCGACTATCATAGTCTTGGCTATCCCGCCCAACAGGACCAATCTGCTCACCGACCCCTTGAATTTCTTATCGTGATAATAAGCCCGGATGATCCTATCCAAAACCAAGCCTTTGATCTTATACGGCAGGCCGAAACTGCGGATAAGACGTTCCAGGCGCATTTTAACCTCAGGCGCAAGCATCTTTAGCCTCACGCTGATATCGTTGGCGACAAGCATACCCAGGCTTACCGCCTCGCCGTGGTTATAACGCCTGAACCCCCCTGCCGCTTCTATAGCGTGTCCGACGGTATGGCCGAAATTAAGGACCGTCCTCAAACCCTTCTCTTCTTTTTCATCCGCGGCGACTATCTTGGCTTTTATCCTGACGCAAACGCCGACTATGGATTCCAGGCAGGGAGCAGCGGCGTCAATGATCCGGGCCCGGTTGCCTTCAAGGTATCCCAGTAATTTTTTATCCTTGATCAACGCGTATTTTATCACCTCGGCCAAGCCGGCCTTTAATTGTCTGCGGTCAAGAGTCTTCAGAAACTTTATATCCGCCAGGACGAACGCCGGTTGGTAAAAAGAACCCGCCAGGTTCTTTCCCGCTTCCAGGTCAACCGCGGTCTTGCCTCCTATGCTGGAATCCACCTGCGCCAACAAAGTCGTAGGTATCTGGACCAGGGGTATGCCCCTACGGTAGATCGAAGCCACGAACCCGGCAAGATCACCGATAACCCCACCGCCGAAGCCGATAATAAAAATTTTCTTATTTTTGTCGTATCCGACCAGGTCGTTCAATACTATTCCTGCGGTCTTAAGCGACTTGCTTTTTTCGCTGTCCGCGACGCTCTTGAATCTTACCGTCATCCCCGCGCGGATAAGCGTTTTTTCCAACTCCTTGCCGTAAGCCTTTTTAATAAAGTTATTGGTGATAATATACGCGTCAGGGCCCAATCCGCAGGATCTGATATACCCGGGCAAGAGCTTAAGGATATCCCTGCCCACGATTATTTTATACGGATGCCGTTTTAGATTTACGTTTATAGTTTTCATATTCTAACGTTAAAACCCAAAGCCGCCAGGATATAACCGACCGCCGGCCAGACCAATATGTCCAACGCTCCCAAAAGAACCAGCCCCATAACGACAAAAAAACCGTACGGTTCGATCAAGGCGTACCGATAGGAAAGTTCGCGGGGCAAAAGACCCATAACCACGCGGGAACCGTCCAAAGGCGGTATGGGAATAAGATTAAAAACGCCCAGGACCACGTTTATCACTACGAGCTTTTCCAGCATATAAAGGCCCAGGCCGGATACAGGGAAAAAACGCAGGACTAAACTGCAGATCAGGGCTAAGATAAAATTCGCCGCCGGGCCGCTTATGCCGATCCAGATGATATCCCTGCGGGGATTCCGCAACAACCGATAATCAATGGGCACGGGTTTTGCCGAACCGAAAACAAACCTGCCGTTGGTGCTGAAAAACAATAACAGCGGCAGGATTATGGTCCCGACCGGGTCTATATGCGCCAGAGGGTTCAGGGTCAGCCTGCCGGAATCCTTGGCGGTATGATCGCCCAAGAGATAGGCTGTGGCCCCGTGGGCGAACTCATGCACGGTCATCGCCACCAAGAGCAAACCTAAAGATATCAGCAAACCGAGGATATCCACGCCAACCATTCTCTAATGACCTTTCTTTAAAAAATAAGGCTAAGGTTTAGGTCGCAAAACCTTAATCTTAGCCTTATTCAAAACGTATTAAATATGCGGATTATTTCTTCGCGGGAGCGGCTGCGCCATCCTTGCCCGCGGCAGGAGCTGCGCCGGCGGCGGCCGTTCCTTCAGCCGCCTTCTCTGTTTTCTCCTTCTTGATCTTTATCTTAAGCGTCTTGATCTTAGGCAGGCCGTAAACAGCGCTGCCTTCTTTCCACTGCTCTTTATCCAACATTACCTTTAAACGCTCGATGCGCTTTAATACCGACCTTTGCTTCTTGCCCTTCTCAGTTGCCTTTAAAGACGGATGCATTGACATACTATTATAGCCTCCTGATATAGCAATCTCGATAATTCTGCCTTAATTTAGACAGCAATGATTTTGCCATTTCCTTTTTGGTAAAACTGCCCACGCAGATTATATTGTAGCCGCCCTTGGATACAATTACCGGGGCAAACCCTCTTTTTTCCAGTTTCGCCGACTCATTTTGCGCGCTGCTTCTGGTGACATAAGTGGCCACCTGAATGGTAAAACCCGCGCCGCCTTTGTCCGCCGGGGCCGCGCCCTTTACCGTAGTTGCCACAGGGCTTTTCTTCTTATCCCGCGCGGCGTTTCCGGCGGCCATAGCCGCGGCAGAAACAGGGACAACGCTCCTGCGCTGCGACGGTATCGGCTGTATGGCCGGGACAGATATTGAACCTCTGCGGTTGGACGCGGTATCAAATTGCAGGCCGCCGCTAAAATCTGTCGCCTTCTTGCCTTTTTCCACTCCCAGGCAGAACGCCACGATAGCCGTGATCAAAAAAACAATAACCGACAATATCGCTTTCTCAAAATGGCGCAAATAACCGCGCAAGGCCCCCGGCAATTCCGATCTGGACACAGATCGATCCTCGCCTTGCGAGAAAAGCTCCAACTGTGAAAAAGTCTCCTTTTCCATATCTACATTATAATATCTTTGTTATACCTGTTGCAAGTATTTTTTATAATGGCTCTTGGCTATCCGCAGGAAAGCCTCAACCACCTTGGGATCAAACTGGGTCCCGCTCTTCTTCTTGATCTCTCTTATGGCGATGTCGACATTGACCCGCTCGCGGTAAGGCCTGCCGTAAACCATAGCCTCAAAGGCGTCGGCTACAGCCATAACCCTGGCGCCCAGCGGGATCTGGCCTTTCTTTAGACGCGACGGATACCCGGTGCCGTTGTACTTTTCATGATGATGCATTATTATCGGGATCGCCGGCTTCAGCATCTGAAAAGGCCTTAACATCTGCGCGCCCATTACCGGATGGCGCCTTATTATTTTATACTCGTTGGCGGTAAGCTTTGTGGTCTTGGTCAGTATTTCTAACGGCACATCTATCTTTCCGGCGTCGTGCAAAAGGCTGGCGTATTTAAGGCTCTCCACCTGTTTTTCGTCCAGGCGCATCTGATGCGCCAGCGCCACCACCAGCCGGCTGAAATGCGGGGAATGCGTGTATTCCTGCGGTATGCGCGCGTCCAAAAGGGTTACCAGCGACTTGATGCTTCCCAGAAAGATCTTCTGCTGTTCCTCGTAAAGCTGGAGGTTCTTTATCCCGATCATCGCCTGCTCGGCCATGGTCATCATTATCTCCTGGTCGGCTTTATCAAAAGGCGCCTCGGTCTTGGCCCGCTTTAAAAGGATCAGGCCCATAATATCCTCGGAGACCAGAGGTATCCCCAGCAGGTAATCTTTCTTTATCGCGGTGAATGTCCGGATGATCTTTTTCTCGATGCGGTTGGTGATCTTTTTATTCTTATCGATTACTATTCTCTTCCTCCCGGAAACCATGCACTTGATGGTTGAATATTTCCGGGAAGGATCAAGGATGATTATCAGGCAGTAGCGGGAATTAAAGATCTGGCAGATCAGCCTGGCCAGCCTGGGGATCAAGTCCTTTAGCTCGAAAGTCGAGTTTACCAGGCGGTATATGCTGTGCACCGCCGATATCAGGACTTTATACCTTCTCGTAGGGGTAAAACAGCTTTTTATATTCATCTAACGCGTTCCTGTCTGTCATCGCCGCGAGGTAATCGCACACGCCACGCCTGACCCCTTCCTTAGCTATTCTTTCCTGCACATGGGGAGGCAGCGCCTGAGGCCTGACCATATATATCTCGAACAATTCCTTGATAAAACGCTTGGCCTTATCCGCCATCCTGATAACGCGGTAATGCTTATAAAGCTTTTCCATAAGGAAATCGCGCAAAGGCTGGCGCAGCGATTTCATCGGTGCGCTGAAAGAAATTATCTTTTTATCAAGTTTCTTAACGTCGCCGCTGGAACGCAATTTCAGTTTTTTGACCTTTGCCTCGGTTTCCCGGATCAGGTCGGTAACCTGCATATTGATCAACTGCCGAATGATCAGGTATTTCCTGCGTTCCGGGAGTATTTTAGCATATTTTGCGGAAATTTCCTTACTTATATTTTCCCATAAAGCGAGCTCTTCCAGGTCGTTTTCTTTCAACAACCCGGAGGCCAGCCCGTCGTCTATGTCATGGTTGTCGTAAGCTATCTCGTCGGCGATATCCACGATCTGCGTCTCCATCGTAGGCATCTCTTTCGGGGCAAGGTCTTTGATCGGGGCGCTTTTATCGAATTTCGTCGAATGCTTGACGATCCCTTCCCGGACCTCCCAGGAAAGGTTAAGCCCGGGGAATTCGGGGTAACGTTCCTCCAGCTTTTCCACTACCCTCAAGCCATGCGTGTTATGATTGAATCCGCCGTGCCCGGCCATTAATTCATTGAGCGCTTCTTCTCCGGAATGGCCGAAAGGGGTGTGCCCCAAGTCATGGGCCAGCGCGATAGCCTCGGTCAAGTCCACATTCAAACCCAGGGCCATGGCCATGGTCCTGGCGATCTGGGAAACCTCCAAAGTATGCGTCAACCGGGTCCGGTAATAATCGCCTTCGTGGTTGACAAAAACCTGGGTCTTGTACTCCAGCAGACGGAATGCCTGGGAATGAATAATCCTGTCCCGGTCCCTTTGATAGACCGAACGGTAAGGATGCTCATCCTCCTTGTAGCGACGGCCGCGGCTGTCAACGCTGTGCATGGCGTAAGGCGCCAGGAATTTGTCCTCGTATTCTTTTATCCTTTGCTGGATATGCATGCCTTAAGCCTCTTGTGCAATTCCTCTAAAGACTGCGAGATTATCTTGGTATTGTTCAAAACAGGCATAAAATTAGTGTCCCCGTTCCACCGGGGAACAATATGGATATGCAAATGCCCAGGGATGCCCGCCCCGGCTATGCGGGAAACATTGATCCCGATATTATACCCGTCCGGCGCCAGGACTTTTTCCAGCAAGGCCTTGGCCCGGTTAAGGCTGGCGAATAGGTCCAGGACCTCCGCGTTATCAAGCAGGGATATGTCCCGCACATGGCGTAACGGCGCAACCATCAAATGGCCGTTATTGTACGGAAAGATATTCAACAGGGCTATGGATTTCCTGGTCTTGAAAATCACGAAATCCTTTTTTACACCCGGCCTCTTAGCGAGGCAAAAAACACAACCGCTCTTTTTTTTGCCCTGAACGTAGTTTATCCTCCACGGCGCCCACAATTTATCCATATCACCTCATAGGGGACGGTTCCTCTGTCCCTAACTATCTACAGCCACGACACTTACAAGCAGGCATTTGTCAAATTTGAAAACAGGAAATTTCTTTCCTCAAGGTTTGAACTTGTCAATGACGTCGTTGTAACTTATTACAGCGCAAAGAGTAATTTAACGAGGAACCGTCCCCTTGATTTTAACGATACTGGCTTTTATTTTACCGTTGATCTCTATTATCCCGAATGAACGATACGGAGCAAAGACAGTATCCGTAGGGCTACCCGGGTTGAAATACAGCGTATCTCCGATCTTTTCGTTCATCGGCTGATGGGAATGCCCGAAAATTATAACATCTACTTTATCTTTTTTAAAAACTTCGGCGAGCCGTTTCAGGAGCTGGTCCGGGGGGCCGTAGCCGTGGATCAACCCTATGAAAAACCCGGAAGCCTCAAAAACCATTTTTTCCGACAGCAGGCCCCTGACCTCTTCGTGGTCCATATTCCCGGCTACCGCCTTCACATCCGGGCAAAGCCCTTGGAGCTTTCTCAACACGCTCAAATCGACCAGGTCTCCGGCGTGGACGATCATATCCACGCCCTTGAATACATCGACCACCGCAGCCGGTATTTCGCTGCAGTTCCCCGATATATGCGTATCCGAAAGGACCCCTATTTTCATAATATCATACTATGATCCTGGGCTTGGAGAAAACATCAAAGAGCTGGTTGATGCTGTTCAAATCCCAGGCCCAGATCTTTTCTTCCAGAGCCTTCAAACGGCTGTTCTGCTCTATGTCGCGCAAAGCGACTATTATCTTACGTTGCTGTTTGTGCCGGTATTTCTTGCACTCCCGCGAAAATTCCGAGATATCCTCTTCCGTCAGCGGGTCGTATTTGAACCCGAATATCCACTGGCTGTCCGTCGAACGGCAAATCAACCCTTCCCGTAAGCCCTTGTTCCGGAATTCCAGCGGTTTTATCTCGCGGAAATGGTTGAGCGTCAATCTCCTGCGTTCGATCTGAATGCGGTCGTCAGAAAAAAGCCGCACCAATTCGGTCACCCTCTGGGATACCGGGATATTGGCCTGTTTCAGGAATTCGCCGATCATATCGTCAATGTTCTTGCGAAAAAGTGCCTTCTGGTTAACAGAGTCAAAAGTCAATGAGTGCAGTTTTTCCTGGTATACGAATTTCAGCCAGAAACCCAGGATCCGGTCGTTTATTTTAAGGAAATCGACAGAACGCGAGATAACGTCGGTTTCCAAGAGATAATTCACCCGCAGGTCGATCTCCTTTTTAGGTTTACGCAGGATATGCGCGATATCCTTGATCTTGTTCTGCCCGCTGGAAATCAAATAAAGTATGGAGGTGTAATCACGGCTGAACTGTGTGTCCTCAAACCGTTTCAGGTAATTCGTGAACCTCTGGTTCAACGCCCCTGACGACAGAAAAAAAAGGTTTTCCAGTATATCGGCAAGGCTGGACTTCTCCGCCTTGAGCAGTTCCCCGCAGATCAGGTCAAGATAAAACGGATGCCCGCCGGTAAAATGCACGATAAAATTACGCACACCCAGGTCCAGCCCTATGCCTTTAAGCCGGGAACCCAGGTATTCCTCGGTGGTCTTGATATCAAACGGCTCGACGGTGATCACCTCGAAATTGCCGAAAAGCAGGCAAAGGTCCTTGGAAAGGATATTCTTGGTCTTAAAGATCTGCGAGCTGATGATCACATACATAGTGGTCTTTTGCAGGATAAGCAGCTTGGACCATTCCTTGTAAACGTTCTTCACGCCCAAATGTTCAAGGTTGTGGAATTCATCCAGCACCACTACGCAGAATTTATTGGTCTCCTTATGGATAAGGTCGGTAAGCGAGAATAAGCTGTTCAGGGTATTTTCTTTCTTCCTTTTTTTCAGGTCGGCCAGTATGGCGCGGATCCTGGCCACGGTTTCGGGGATATGGCTGCTTGCCTTTGTAATCAGGAAATCCAGGTCTTCTTTAAGCGGGGCATTGCTGGGGGTGAGGAAATTATAAAGCAGGACGCCGATGAACCTGCGGGCGAACGTAACCAGCGGTTCCGGACGGCAATCCATATAAACCATTATAAAACGGCTGTCGCAAAAATTATTCAGGAATTTAAAGACGATCGTGGTCTTGCCCAGCTGCTCTTCGCCGATCAGGGCGATATTCTGGCGGTAACCGTCTTTCAGGGGGACAACCCGTTTTACCAGTATATCCTGGTAAGATTTACGATTCGCGTAATTTTGTACTTGCATGAAAGTAAATTAAGGGAGATAAAAATACGGATTTTGAGACATCGCGCCTTTGCGTATCTCAAAATGCAAAAACCCGCTCTTTTCACGGCCGCCCGGAATTATCCTGGCGATAACCGCGCCTTTGTTTATTATATCACCGGGTTTGACAAAAACCTCGTTATTTCTTCCATATACCGTCCGGAATCCGCCGGCATGCTCAATAATTAAGGTTTTTCCCAAGCCGGGGAAATCCTGATCAAGGAAAACCACTTTCCCTGCGGCGGAAGCGACGATATCGCCGTTATACAAAGGCTGAATATTCAAACCTTTATTCACCGTATTATTAACGCTCTGTCCGTAATCGGCGATCACCTTGCCTTTTAACGGCCAGATAAAATCATCATCCGCCGGAAATGCTGCGGCCCCTGTTTTTGCGTTAAGCGTCCGCGGCACAACCAGCATTTGCCCGACCTCGATGCGGCTGGAATCCTGGATCTTATTGATAGCGACCAATTCCTCTATGCTCACCCCGTAGGTCTTGGAGATCCTCCAGAGGGTCTGCCCCTTGGAAACCTTGTGGTATACGCCGCCGGCAGGCAACGGCGCCGGCTTAAAACCAACAGGAACAGGCCCGGTCACGCAGCCGGATATGAACAAAAGGCAAAGAACGGATATTCGCAGATGTATAGGCATTTTATCCCGCTATTGTCCCGCGCGTTGCGATCAAATAAGCGGGTGATCGGAATCGAACCGACATGAGCAGCTTGGGAAGCTGCCATTCTACCATTGAATTACACCCGCATTGCTGTCTATTTAAAGTGGCACTCCATAAGCCTTATCGAACAATACTTGCCGCACATTGTGCAAACATCCTTCATATCCGGTTTTGAAGAAAGGCGGTATTCCCTGGCCTTTTCCGGGTCAATGCATAAGGCGATCTGTTGCTTCCAATCCCTGCGGCTTCGGGCGACGGACATCCTGCGGTCCCGCTCCAATGCCCCGCCGACGCCTTTCACTATATCCGCCGCGTGCCCGGCGATCCGTGAAGCGATCACCCCTTGCCGAACATCATCTGTCGAAGGATGGCGCAGATGTTCGGCCGGCGTGACATAACACAGGAAATCAGCCCCGTATCCGGCTGCCAGAGCGCCGCCGATCGCCCCGCTTATATGATCATAACCGGCGGCGATATCTGTCACCAAAGGCCCTAAGACATAAAACGGCGCCCGGCCGCATATCTTTTTCTCCAGCTCGATATTCTTCTTTATCTGATCTAACGGGACATGCCCCGGGCCTTCGATCATCACCTGGACGTTCCTCTTGCGGCAGGCCCTGGCCAATTCGCCCAGGATCTTCAGCTCCGTGATCTGCGCCTGGTCAGTGGCATCCAGGATGGAACCCGGCCTTAACCCGTCCCCCAGGCTTAGGGTGACATCGTATTCATAAGCAATATCCAATATCTTATCGAAATATTCGTAAAAAGGATTTTCTTTCTTGTTCCGGCTTATCCAGCTGGCCAGCATCGCCCCGCCGCGGGAAACGATCCCCAGCAGACGCTTATTCTTCCTTAACTGCCGAAGGCTTTTTCTGGTCACTCCGCAGTGTATGGTAAAAAAATCGACCCCTTCCTCCGCCTGGTAACGCAGCGTCTCCAGGATATCTTTGGCCGAGAATCCCAGGAAATCCCCTTCATTCTTCTGGGCGTTGACCGCTATCTCGTATATAGGCACAGTGCCTAACGGGATATTTGACGCAGCCAGGATCTTTCGGCGGATCGCCCTCAGGTCGCCGCCGATGCTCAGGTCCATTACCGCGTCAGCGCCGTATTTCTCGGCAACTTCCAGCTTTCGTAATTCCTCAGGCAGGTCCGGCTTGTCCGTGGATGTCCCGATATTGGCATTTACCTTGGTAATAAGCCCGGCGCCGATAGCGCAAGGACGGCTGATCCTGCGCTTTTTATTAAGCGGGACGACAATATTCCCTTTTTTCATCCCTGTCATTATAAACCGCGGAGGAACCTTCTCAAAGGCCGCGACCTTTTTCATTAACGGGGTCAAAGAATTTTTTTTTGCCGCTTCCAGTTGGGTCATTTTAAATTAAAAGTTCAGAAAGACTGCTCACTGATTTTTTAACGTCAGCCGCCGCGATCACCTCCCGGCAGACCGCCGCCTGGCGCGAGCCCTGCGATCTTATTTTTTTGATATTGCCGAGACCGATACCGCCTATCGGAAAAAATGGTATTCTTATCGATTTACAGCACTGGCGGACCAAGCCCAGGCCTATAGCTTTTGTATCCGGCTTGGTAGAGGTGGGGAATATCGGACCTATCCCAATATAGTCGGCGCCTTCGCGCTGCGCCTTTATTGCCTGATCTATATTGGAGCAGGAAACACCGATGATCATTTTCCTGCCTAATAATTTCCGCACCAGCCTTACCGGCAGATCATCCTGCCCCAGATGCACGCCGTCAGCCTTGCTGAACAGGGCGATATCCGGATGATCGTTAACGATGAAAACGCTTTTATTCTCCGCGGCTATCCTGCTTAAAACCTGGGCATCCGCGAGGATCTCCCGCCTTGAACCGGCCTTATCCCGCAGTTGCAGGATCATTCCCCCGCAGGAAACCGCTTTTCTGGCGGTTTGCGCCAACGGCCTCTTCCCCAGGACCGCTTTATCTATTATCACATAAAGAGCCGAACTTCTTAATAACCTTCTTTTCCAGTTCATAGACATCATATCGCAACGCCTTGAATTTCAAGGCCGCGTCGATCCGGTTAAGCTTGGAAAATTCCTCAAGCACCCTGATTGATTCTTTGACCCGCTGGATATTTGCCAGGAATATGTCGCGGTAACCGCTCCTCTTGAATTCACCGCGGACGGAAGATACCGTTCTGCCCACATCCCGCTTGCTCGAGCGCGATCCCAACAATGCATCACGCTTGGGGCAGCCAACCGCAGCCAGATCAACCCGGTGCCGGACCGCTTTAAATCCGACGGTCAAAGAGCGGTCGTCCAGGATGAAACGGATGACCTCTTCGCATACGCGCAACCCCTCTTTAACCCGGTTAAGGTTGGCGTCAATTACACGGAAAATTTTTTTATCCCTGCAAACTCTGGACAATTTTATTGATCAGGCTGGTGGTGGATAAGCCTTTTTCGAATTTTATGGTCAATACCTTGCCGCCGTTTTTAGCGACAAAATCGCCGCCGACGATCTGCGATCTTTTCCAGTCAGCGCCCTTGACCAGGATATCCGGTTTTACGGTTTTTATTACCTCAAGCGGCGTATCCTGCCCGAAAACGACCGCGTAATCCACGCACTCCAATCCGGCGATAAGCCTGACCCGGTATTTCTGGCCGACTATCGGCCTCTTAGGGCCTTTCAGCCTTTTTACCGAAGCGTCGCTGTTCACTCCCACGACCAGGATATCCCCGGCCGACCTGGCGCTTTCCAGGTATTTCAAGTGGCCGTAATGTAAAAGATCGAAACAACCGTTGGTGAACACAACCTTCTTGCCCTGGCGCCTCAGGCGCGAAACTTCTTTGGCCAACCGACGCAGGCTTTTTACCTTTGCCTCTAACATAACGCCTGTTCCGCCATTTCGCATACTATATGGCCTATGGTGATATGCGCCTCCTGAACCCTGGCAGTAACCGATGACGGGACCATCAAAGAGACATCCGCCAGCTTGATCAACTCGCCGCCGTCCCCGCCGGTAAGCGCCACGGTTTTTATCCCCATTTTCTTTGCCTGTTTTATGCCGGCAGCGACGTTTTTGGCCTTGCCGCTGGTGGATATGCCGATAGCAATGTCGTTCTTTTGCCCCAGCGCTTCGATCTGCCGGGAAAAAATTATTTCATAACCGTAATCATTGGCCAAAGAGGTCAAGATCGAGGTATTGGTGGTCAAGGCTATAGCGGCCAGCGCGGTACGGTCTTTCTTGAACCTTCCGACGAGCTCGGCGGCGATATGCTGGCTGTCGCTGGCTGAACCGCCGTTGCCAAAAAGGATGACTTTGCCGTTCTTCTTCAAGGATTCGATGATCAGATTGGCTATATTGATAATATTGTCGATCCGGGTGCGCAGGAGGTCTTCTTTTACCTGTATGCTTTCCAGGAGCAGATCCTTGATCCTGTCTCTCATTTTGTCATCCCCTTATTTTAAAGGTTATCCGAAGAACACCTTGGCGATGTCGTAGAGCTCCATATCCACGGTCTTCAATTCTTTGACCGCTTCTTCCAAAGGAACGGCGACGATGGAATTGCCGCGTAAAGCGACCATTTTGCCGAAATCCTTCTTGGTTATAAGCTCAACCGCTTTCACCCCGAACCTGGTCCCCAATATACGGTCAAAGGCAGTCGGAGAGCCGCCTCTTTGTATATGCCCGAATACGCTGACCCGGGTCTCATAGCCGGTCCTTTTCTCTATCTCCTTGGCCAGCATCTCGCCGATACCTCCCAGGCGGACATGCCCGAACTCATCCAACTTTTCTTCCTGAGTGACATCCTGGGATTTGAATTGCGCGCCTTCCGCGACCACTACAATGCTGAAGGTCTTGCCGCGGCCGTGCCGTTTCTTGATGATCGCGCAAACCTCGTCCATATCAATGGGGATCTCCGGGATCAAAATCACGTCCGCGCCTCCGGCGATGCCGGATTCCAGGGCGATCCATCCAGCGTGCCTGCCCATAACCTCGGCTACCATAATACGGTGATGACTCTCTGCGGTGGTATGCAGCCTGTCTATGCACTCGGTGGCGATATTGATCGCGGTATCAAAACCAAAAGTATAATCAGTGGCCGAAAGGTCGTTATCAATGGTCTTGGGAACGCCCACTATATTGGGGATCCCGTCTTTAGTCAGCTTATTAGCCACGCCCAAGGTATCTTCGCCGCCGACCGCGACCAACGCGTCAAGCTTGTTCTTTTTGAAATTATCCTTTACCTTATCCACCCCGCCTTCTTTTTTATAAGGGTTGGTCCTGCTGGTGCCCAGTATGGTCCCGCCTTTAGGCAGGATACCGGAAACCGACCCCAGATCAAGATTCATCGTGTCATTCTCGATCAGGCCTTTCCATCCGTTCTTAAAACCTATAACCTCAAATCCTTCATTGAAGGCCTTCCTGACCACTGCCCTGATCACCGGGTTCAAACCCGGGCAATCCCCGCCGCCTGTGAGTATGCCGATCGTTGCCATTACCTGTTTCCTCCTTGTATAGAGATACAATACCGGTGCATATACCGATTGCACCGGGTGTCAATACCGACTGAATACCGACGCGTATTCTCCGCCACCCGGCGGACACCCGCGCAATTCCGATTAGCGCGGGGTGCGATAGTGTACTGTTTTTAAATCACACCCTTCCGTAACCCCCAAAAGGTATCGCAGGCTCCGGACTTTCAGCTTCCCTTTTCTTGCGTTCCTTGTCTTCACGGGAAACTATCTTCGAAATATGCACGCGGATAATGATCTGCTCTTCCAACCCCAGCACCTCCTGTATCTTGGATTTGGTTATTTCCTGCAGGCGGGCGGTAAGCTCCGGAAGGTTCGCTTCAGATTTAAGCGCGACCTTCAGGTCCACTACAATGCCTTTTTTAGTGGCGATCACGTCAGGCCGCAATTCCCTTATTTCCGGGATGATCAACACAAAATGCTTGATCAGGTCCTCGATGGCGGAAAGCGCTATGGTCACTTCGCCTGACGCGGTAGTAAAGGCGATCGTCTTTTCGCTCTGGAACCTGCCCAGGATAAGCTGGGCGAAAGAAAAACTTACCAGGATCAAGAGCAGCCCCGAAAGGCCGATTATTATCCTGGAATTAATATTGCCCTGCACGTAAACAAAGAGGCTGCCGATATCCGAGGGGGGGATTATATTAAAAGAAAAAAACACCATTGCCAGCCCGATAAGGATAAGTATGCTGGCATAAAACAAAATACCCAGAACATTGAAGATTCTCATAACGCCCCCTTTTTAATCAGACTTTTTCTATGCTCTTTACGTTAATATTGATATCTTTTATGGAAAGATTGGTCATCTTCTCCAGGGAGTTGCGCACATTCTCCTGGACCTTGCCGGCTACCTCCGGGATATTATACCCGTATTTGATTACTATCGGGATCAGCACCCAGACCTCGTCATTCTTATCGAATTCCACCCTGATCGTGCTGGGCGAGCGCCTGCCCAGCAACTCAAAAAACCTTGATTTAAGGTTTTTGCCAACGCACTTAACGCCATCGACCTCGGAAGACGCGATCGCCGAGATCGAAGAGATAACATTGCGGTGTATCTTTACCAAACCGTAATCATTGCGCGACTCGTCATTATGCAGCATAGCGTACACCTCTTATCTTTGCCGTATGTTTCATTCCGCGTCGGATTCCTGGCCTTCGGCCAGCATCTCCTGAACAAAATGAGTGGAGATATCGCCTTTTATGAAAAGCGGGTTGTCCAACACGCGGATATGGAACGGTATTGTGGTCTTTATCGGGCCGATATTGAACTCATTCAGCGCCCTGCGCATTATGCTGATCGCCTCTTTGCGGTCCTTGCCGTGAACGATCAACTTGGCTACCAGCGAATCGTAATGCGGGGCAATATCATACCCCTGGTATATATGCGTGTCCACCCGGACGCCCGGTCCGCCGGGCAGGTTCAACATCTCGACCTTGCCGGGGCAGGGCATAAAATTGTTCTCGTAATCCTCTGCGTTTATACGGCATTCGATCGCCGCGCCGTTAACCCTGATATCCTCCTGTTTGAGGTTCAATCTCTCCCCGGCAGCGATCCTTATCTGCTCCTTGATCAGGTCTATGCCGGTTACCGCCTCGGTTACCGGATGTTCCACCTGGATCCGAGTGTTCATCTCCATAAAATAAAAATTCTTGTGAATATCCATCAGGAATTCCATGGTCCCGGCGTTAACGTAATTCACCGCCTTGGCCGCTTTTACCGCCAACTCGCCCAATTTCTTGCGGGTCTTGCTGTCCACCATGGTCGAAGGGGCTTCCTCCAGCAGCTTCTGATGCCGGCGCTGGATACTGCAGTCCCTTTCACCCAGGTAAAGCACGTGGCCATACTGATCCGCCAGCAGTTGTATCTCCACGTGGCGCGGTTTCTCGATATATTTTTCGATATAGACATTGGGATTGCCGAAATTAGCCTCGGCCTCGGAACGGGCGGTCATAAAACTGCTGGCCAAAGTTATATCATTATGGCAGATGCGCATGCCTTTTCCGCCGCCGCCCGCCACTGCCTTGATAATAACCGGGTAACCGATCTTCTGCGCGGTCTTTAAAGCCTCTTCTTTTGTCTTAACGGCGCCCAGGCTCCCCGGGACTACCGGAAGCCCGACCTTTTGCACGGTGGTGCGCGCGCACATCTTATCGCCCATCATCTTGATATTTTCCGCGGTAGGACCGATGAATTTTATATGGCAGGACTCGCAGATCTCCGCGAAGTGGCTGTTTTCCGCCAGAAAACCATAGCCGGGATGGATCGCCTCAACATCGGTTATCTCAGCAGCGCTGATGATCGCCGGGATATTAAGGTAACTTTTGCTGCTGGCCGCCTGGCCGATACAAATGGCCTCATCGGCAAAACGCACATGCATGGAATTCTTATCCGGCTCGGAATAAACCGCCACCGACCGTATCCCCAACTCCCGGCAGGCGCGGATTATCCTTAAGGCTATCTCACCGCGGTTCGCTATTAGTATTTTAGAGAACATTTTAGACAGGCTCGATTATGAACATTGACTGGCCGTATTCCACAGGCTCGGCGTTGTCAACCAGGACTTCCACAAGTTTACCCCTAACCTCGGATTTTATTTCGTTCATCAGCTTCATCGCTTCGATGATGCAGACCACCTGGCCCGGCTCGATCACCTGGCCCACCTCGCAGTAAGGCGGCGCCTCCGGCGAAGGCGCACGATAGAACGTCCCGACCATAGGCGCCTTGATCTCCAAGGCCTTTGTGGAAGCCTTGTCGTTCGGCGCAGGGGCGGCATTAGCCGGCTCCGCCTGGCTGATATTCTGGCGCTCGATGACTATCGGGCCGCTGTAGTTATCGTTGGCGGCAGCGGCTTTCTTCAACCGGATGCGCATGCCGTCCTTTTCGATCTCCAGCTCCACCAGGCTGTTCTCGCTCATAAGATTCAGCATTTCCTTGATCTCTTTTACGTTCATTTAAACCCCTTTGTCTTGTGGCAGGCTTAAAAAGTTACTGGTTTACCCGTTCCACATATGAACCGGTGCGCGTATCCACTTTGATCACATCCCCGGCATCGATAAAAAGCGGCACCTGGACATTCGCCCCGGTATCTATAGCAGCGGGCTTTGTCCCGCTTTTAGCGGTATCGCCCTTAATACCCGGCTCTGTATGGGTGATCTTGAACTCTATGAAATTCGGAAGATTTACGTATAAGACGGATTCCTTGTAATAATAAGCTTTTACCTCCAGGTTATCCTTTAGGAACTTGACCTGATCCCCCAGCTTATCCTCCTCAATGCCTACTTCCTCGTAATTCTCCTGGTCCATAAAATGATACATATCCCCGGAAGAATACTGGAACTGCAGTTTTCTTTCTTCGATATACGCCTCTTCGATCTTTTCATCGCCGCGGAATGTCTGTTCCAGGACGTTGTTATTGCGCAGATTACGCATCTTGGTGCGCACGAACGCCGCGCCCTTGCCGGGCTTGACGTGTTGGAAATCTATGACCATATAGACATTGTTATCGACGAGAATAGTTACGCCGTTCTTTATTTCATTTATTGAGAGAGCCACTGATAACCTCGCTTCCTTTCCTGGTCACTAAAACCATGTCTTCAATCCTGATACCGAACTTCCCCGGGATGTAGATCGCCGGTTCCACGGTAAATACCATACCAGCCTGAAGCTTTTTTATCTGTTTTCCGCCGATATGCGGGGCTTCATGGATCTCCAGGCCCAGACCATGGCCCAGCCCGTGCCCGAAATACCCGCCGTATCCTTTTTTCTCTATATGATCCCTGGCCAGGCTGTCGATCCTGCTTATGGGCGCGCCCGGCCTTATCCCGGAGATCGCCCGTTTCTGGGCTTCCAGGACTATTCTATATATATTGCCCACAAGAGTATTCATTTTACCCAACAAGATTACCCTTGTCAAGTCTGATTTATACCCCTGGTAATCAACCCCCATATCCAGGAATACCGGTTCATTATCCTTGATCCTGCGCTGCGAAGTGATATGGTGCGGAAAGCTGGAATTCGGGCCGCTGGCCACGATTATGTCAAAAGCCGCGCTCCCGGCGCCCCGATAACGGATAAACCGCTCCAGCTCGGCAGCCACCTCGATTTCTTTGACCCCGGGCCGTATGTATTCCCGGATGAATTCAAAGGCCTCCATAGTTATGGCGCAGGCTTTTCTGATCCTGGCGATCTCTTCCGCTGTCTTTATCTGCCTTAATTCCTCGACCAAACCCCAGGTAGGCGCCAGGCCTATGGGATCAGGCAATTCTTTGCGGATCTGCCGGTATTCGGCGTACGGAAGATGCCTTTCCTCAAAACCCAGGCATTTAACCTTGAGACCCCGGCAAGCTTCAGCTATCTTCCTGAAAACAGACCCGCTTACCGGTTCAACCGCGCAGCCCGTAAGGTGCTTCCTGGCTTCGGCAGTATAACGCGAATCCGTAAAATAAACGTTTTTTCGCGAAGATACCAAAAGGTAAGAATCCCTGCTGGGGTATCCGCAGAGGTATGAACAATTAGCGTCAGAAGACAAAAGCAAACCGTCAATATTGTCCTTAGCCAGGCTGCGGTAAATATTGGTTATCTTAGGGTTCATTCAAGGCCTATGAGATCAAGTCCAGAAGCGCTTCCAGCCCCAACAAATAGCTTTTCGCGCCAAAACCCATAATCGTCCCTTTAACGACGGGGCTGACCAGGGATTTTTGCCGGAATTCCTCGCGGCAATATATATTGGAAAGGTGCACTTCCACAGCCGTGACGCCGCAGGCAGCCAAGGCGTCGCGGATAGCGATGCTGGTATGGGTATAAGCGGCCGGATTGATCAGTATACCGCCGAAGGATCCGGACTTCGCCTTGCCGATCAGATCAACGATCTTGCCTTCATGATTTGACTGGACTATGGTAAGCTTAGCTTTCTTGCGCAGGCCCGCCTTTTTAAGGCTTTCGTTTATCTGCTTCAGGGTAACCTTGCCGTAAACAGCCGGCTCGCGGGTTCCCAACAAGTCAAGGTTCGGGCCGTGTATTACGAGTATTTTCTTCATTTATTTCTCCGCTTCGTCGATCAGCATCACCGGGATGCCGTCCTTTACCGGGTATTTCCTGTTGCATTTGACACAGACGATCTTGTTTTCCTTAAGTTCGACATCGCCTTTACAAAACGGGCAGGCCAGTATATCCAAAAGTTCCTTATCGATCATTTAGAACCTCCTTGTGTACAAACACAACACCGGCGTACATTCCGATTACGCCGGGTGCAAATCCCTTATTGAATTGGTGGTTTTGTCTTCTCCACATATTGCATACGCAGATCATAAAGCATATTGTCGATCAAACTATCTTCTTCAGCGTTCAGGTTGCCATGGGTCTTTTCCTTGATCATCGCCAGGGTATCGATAATAAGCTTGGCCTGGTTAAGGTTGCTCTCGACCTGCTGGGTAGCCGGATTAGGCATAGAGCCCAAAGCGATCGCCGCTTGTATGGAAAGCGTGGTCACAAAAAAAGTAAAATCCGCCTGGACCGGCAAAGATGCACCGTCAGCAACCGGTTCTTTAGCCTGCGCCTGTTTTTCCTTTTCTACAGCTTCTTTCCAGCTTTCGTCGCTTTTTTTGATCTGTTCATCCATAATATATCCTTTTGTTAGGGACGGCCCTCAACTTAAAACAAAAGTGCCCTGTTAATAAATGATTATCCCGGCATAACCTACCACGCTTGTGGTATCGCCGGAAACTTTACCGCTGGTTTCGTATTTAACCAACTCCGCCTTGCCTGCTCCGAGTTCCTTTGCGCAGCGGATCATCGCCGCAACCGGGGCATAACCGCACATAGAGATGTCCAGCTCAACCACCGCGCGCGTGAGCTTATCCTCATCAAGTTCCAGAATAGCCTGAATAGCCTGTTTATCCTTGGCCTCGGCTTTTTCCTGCGGCTCGTAATGGGTCATATCCGAACTGGCGACGATCAGGACAGAATCTTTTAAATCCGCTTCCTTAACCGCCGCGGCAATACCCAAACCCAGTTGTTTCAGGTATTCCGGATCATGCGAGCCGATCACTATCGGGACGATCTGAAAATCTTTATTAAAATACTGAAAGAACGGGATCTCCACTTCTAGGGAATGCTCATCTAAATGCGCCAGATCGTTATCAGCCAAAAATCCGCAGTTACGCATTATCCCGGCTGCCAATTCCTCATCAACGGGAACTTCGCCCAGAGGCGTCTGCCATATACCTTTAGGCATTATGCTGAAAGCTGCGCCCGCGCCGGTATGGTTCGGCCCCAGGATGATGATCCGGTCCTTTACTTTAAGCCGGGATACGACCGCTGCGGCCACTGCCCCGGAATAAACATATCCGGCATGAGGCATAACGCAGGCGATAGCATCCAAACGCTTGGCGTCTTTATCAATAAACCCTGAGATCAACGCGGATAATTTTTTAGGGGTTGAAGGATAGAACTGTCCCGCGACCGCAGGCATGCGCACCTTAAAGCTTCCCATTAAAGTCCGCCTCCAGTATCTTCCGGCCCCCGACGATATCCTCCGGGGTCGCCGGATAATGCGCCTCAATTACCTTCAAGGTGTCTTTTTTCAGGTATGGGAGAAGTTTTTTAAAATCAAACCCCCCTGTAAAAGGAGCATGGTGGTCAACGCATCCTTTAAGATCATGCAAATGCACGCCGAACAACCGGTCTTTATACAAATCCAGATAATCCCTGTGCCTGGACAACCCGAGATTATCCATAACCTGGGCGTGCCCCACATCATGCCAGTAGAATATACGCGATCCCTTGAATGCGTTTAAAATAAGTCCGATCTCGGAAAAATCCGGTATTTCCCGGTAATAAAAACGGTTTTCCACGCCCAAGGCTACGCCTTTTTTGTCGGCATAGCGGTTAAGTTCGTCCAGGCTTTTAAGCGTATTCTCAAAATATGGTTTTTGGCGGGTTTTGCGTTCTGCGGCCATCTGATCCCGGAGTTCCAGAAATTCCGGGGCGCCGGACTTGCCTTCGGCGTACAACGCGATCAGCTTTCGGGTCCGGTCAGGTATTTCAACCCTGCCGCAATGTAAAACTGCTGCCGAGGCGTTCAGCCTGGCAGCGGTATCAATTGTCCCTTTGGTCTGTTTTACGGCTTTTGCCCTTTCCTCGTCGTCCGGGGAGGACATGGAATAATAATCAGGCAAGGCGAGTTTACGTTCAACGCCGGCGGGGATAGGACAAAAATTATGCACGCTTCTTACCGAGATGCCGGCCTTTTTGACCAGGCCTTCGATCTCCCCTACCATATCAGCGGTAAGGTTGAAGCTCAGCTCTATTTCATTGAAACCCAGTTCCTTTATCTCAAATATCAGTTTTTCCGCGTGCGTGTGGCGAAAGGCGTTCCAGGAAGTAGAAAATACCAGCCCCATCTTTACCTTCTTTCCCGCATCTTCCTTCTTTTCTTCTCGCTGGGCTTCTGGTAATGCTTGCGGTCCCTTACTTCCCTTAATATCCCTTCCTGCTCGATCTGGCGTTTGAAACGGCGGATCGCGGATTCAAAGGAATCTCCTTCCTTGATCTCAACTTTAGGCAATTTAATCATCTCCTTTCGTATTTTTATGATTTAATTAAGGAAATAATATACCATTGATTCAAACCGGTGTCAACCTTAAAATTAAGCGGTTTGGCGGGCCAAAACAGCGGACATTGTATCAGCGCTATTCCCGGTCAATTTCACCGGAATAAGCCGGTTCTTAAGGTCAAGGGGAGATTTGAACAATACCTTTATATAATTCGATGTGTGCCCTTCCCATAACGAATTGCCCTCTGCTGGCCGATCTTCCACTAAAACATCCATTCTCCTGGAAAGAAAATGCCTTTGATACGCTTGTCCGCACTTTTGGCCGGCAGCTTTGAGCCTGAGGCATCTTTCCTTTACAACTTCAGCCGCGGCTGCCTGGGGCATATCGCAGGCCCGGGTATGTTCCCTGGGGCTGTAGGCGAACACATGCAAACGCAAAGGAAGGATATCTTTGATCAGATCCAGGGTATTCTGGAAGTTTTCTTCTTTTTCACCGGGAAAACCAACCAGGACATCGGTAGTAATGGCGATATCCGGAATACTCGCCTTTATCCTGCGGATAAGCTTGAGATAATCTTCAGGCGAATACCTGCGGTTCATCTTTTTAAGTATCCGGGCATCCCCGCTTTGTATGGGTATATGCAGGTGGTTGCATAATTTGCCGGAAGAAGCTATCTTTCTGATCAGCCTCGCGGATACGTCCCCGGCCTCGATCGAACTCAAGCGTATCCTGGCCAGCCCGGGGATATCTTCAATAGCATTGATCAGGTCTACCAGGTCTGCCTTACGGGCGAGGTCTTTGCCGTATGACCCGAGGCATATACCGGTCAAAACCACTTCTTTAAAACCATTCCGGGCTAACGCCTCTGCCTGCTTCCTGACTAGAGATACAGGCTGGCTGCGGGATACCCCTCTGACCAACGGCACCTTGCAATAACTGCAGCGATTATTGCATCCGTCCTGGACCTTTAAAAAAGCCCGGGTATGCCCCTGAAAGAAAGTTATGCCTTTGTTCAGTCCCCCTGATCGGGCAGGACCCCTGCGGAATAACCCGGGAAATCTCTTGCGCATCAAGCTGACTACCTTGGCTTTGTCCCGGTTACTCACGATCAATGCTGATCCTGGCTGCTGTTTCAAAAGCTGTTTATCCAATTCAGCCAGGCATCCGGTCACCACCAGTCTGGCTTTGGGATTCCGGCGCAGGCTGCGATGAATGGAATAAAGGGAATCCCGATCAGCCTTATGGGTCACAGTGCAGGTATTGACCACATACACATCCGCTGACGCGTCTTTAGCTTGAGTTTCTTTAAAACCAGCGGCTAACAAAGACTCGCGCATCAACTGCGTGTCATACTGGTTCACCTTGCAGCCCAGGGTTATAAATTTAATTGTTTTAGTTGCGGCAGGATAGCTCATAATTAAGTATTGCGGCAACATAAACAGCCGCTGTCTCCACGCGCATGACCAGATCACCCAGGGATACCGGGATAAATCCCGACCGCAGCGCTGCCGCGGTTTCATCTTCTGAGAAGTCGCCTTCAGGGCCGATCAAAACCATGATGTTTTCCGGCTTGGCGGCTTCAAGTATATCTTTAAATGCCTTGCGCTTGCCGGGAAGAGTTGGGATCAATCTCATATCAAAACCCGATGACAAAACCATAACCTGGCCAAAATCCATCACCTTCTCCACCAGCGGAATGCTGCTGCGCTGGCTCTGTTGGGAAGCGGCTAAAGCGATCTTGGCCCAGCGGACCTTGCGGGCTTCCTGCTTTTCCTTCTCCATCTTTACCACTACCCTTTCGGTGATCATCGGAATGATCCTGTCCACTCCCAGTTGGGTAAGCTTATCGATAATATCATCGAACTTGGATCTTTTGGGAATAGCGCAGGCGACACAGATCTTTACCCGGTGATCCGCCTTGGCCGCGGGTATGATTTCTTTGACCCGGACAATGATCTCCCGGGGCAGGATAGCCTTAATAACGCCCTTGAATTGGCAGCCTGCCTGGTCGAACACGACCATCTCTTCCCCGGGCTTTAGCCGCAATACATCCCGGATATGATGGACTACGCTTTCCTCCGTGAGGCTCGCCTTGTCCCCGGTTATTTTTACGGATACGCAATAGAACCTGTTCATCTTATACCTCTCAAAATAATCTGCAGGCCTAAAAGAACTAAGATCAAGCCGCAAACACGGTTAATTACGGACAATATCCCGGGCCTGCCCTTTAAAAAACCGGGGATCAAGCCGCAGGAAACGGATAGAATAAATAAGACGGAAAACGTGGTCCCTAAACCGAATAAGAACCCGTAAAACAGGCTTGACTGCCAGGATTTCGAAACCAGCCCGATATAAGAAAGCACGGATAAAAGCGGCAGGCACGGCGAGACACCGGTAACCAGGCCGATCAGGACAATAGCCTTATTGCCCTTGTGTATCAAGGATCCGGAAAGTCTGTCGCATAAGCGGTTATGCGGCCCTTTGCCCAGGATGACCAGAAACCCGGTAACCGAAATAAATATTCCCGCCGCTATGAAGATATACCCGCGGTAGGCGCTAAAGAATTCTTCTGCGGCCAGCTGGCCGAAGTAAAAAAACAACAAACCCAGAATGCCGTAAACCGCGATCCGGCTTAATGAAAATACCAGGTAGGCTGATATAGACTGCCGGACATTCTTATTCGTCCCGGTTATATACGCGGCCAGCAACGGCCCGCAGTTGGCCAGGCACGGCCCGCTTCCCAGGAATAATCCGGACAAAAATATCCCCGCGGCAACATCATTCATCGGAGCTTATTTCTTCCTCGGAGAATATCTCGGCGGTAAAAACATACAGCTCGGTATTCTTGTCCTTCCAGGCCATGGGGGATAACCCTGCCTTATCGCTGCACAGGTGCGAAAGGAATTCTTCTTTTGACCAGCCGGTTTCGTCAGCTACCTGGGGCAGGAATACCCCGCTGGAGAACCCTTTCCTGACCAGGACGCCGTGCTCGCCCAAACGGATATTATCCGCCGAATCCACTTTTTTCATCGGGGAAAGCACGGATATCTCTATCCCGATATTTTCCAGCTCCTCAAGTTCCACCTGGGTAAAACGCGGATCGCCGGTTGCCGCTTCCACCGCCATATCCCGGATCGTCATATACAAAGGCCGGGTACCGACCATATTGCCTATACAGCCGCGCAATTGCCCTTTTTCGCGCAGGGTAACAAACGCGCCCATTTCTTTCAACAACGCCTGATCGGTTTCATCCAACTGGAGTTTCTTGCCGGTCTTAAGATAATTTTCAATGGAACTGCGGGCAATACCGAGCAGTTTTCTCCTTTGTCCGTTATTTAACATCTGTCCCCCTTTTTGCTGTTCGATGGCGCAGCTTGCGTATCCCACAGTCCAATTCCCCCGGATCATTTCGCGGGTCACCCGGGCTGAATTAGTGTAATTTAAAACATTCAATTTATCTCGGCCCATCTCCTGCGCCAGGATCATAGTCGAGACCACCGCGTATCCCCCACAAAGCTGCAACCTTCCCTGCGCCAGGCCGTCATATAAACCCCGGGCATCCATCCTCTTTAAATAAGAGATCGTAAGCTCGTCAACCTTCTGGGCCTGCTCGCGGTCATAGCCGTGATACATATCCGTAGAAGCGACCACCAGCACGTCCTTACGGCCGCCTATGGCATTCTTTAAAAGCATAGCCAACCTGTAACAGTCATCCCAGCCGCATTCGCCGGTGACAACGGGAACTATCTTAAAACCCGTCAACGCGCGCTGTAAAAAAGGCAGCTGCACCTCCACCGAATGTTCCCGCGCGAATGCCCCGGGCTCGAAAGAAAAATCCGCGCCACTTGCAATAAGCTGAGCGCTGAATTCTTTATCCACTTCCAAATCGCCCAGGGGAGTCCGGAATACGCCTTCAGGATAAACCGACACGCCTTTAAAACCGAAATGATGGCTTGGCCCGATTATCACTACGGTCTTATATGGCTTATCCTTTATCGCCCGGTAAGCGAAAGCCGCTGACTGCCCGGAGAACTGATATCCGGCATGGGGCGCGATAATGGCTAATATATCGCCCGGAACAGGTTTAGGATCAGCCCAGACTAAAAAACCGTCGATCATCAAAGATAATTCCCCGGGGTCAGCCGGATAGAATTGCCCCGCCACATTTGGATATTTTATATCCTCAGCCGAAGCGCTGAAAGCTGACAGTTGAAGACTGACAGATGATAGCTGAAAGATGACAGCCCAAAAAACAATAAACCTTTTCATTGCCATATCCCCTCTATCTTCTCCCCGCAAAAACCGCAGGCCCCGTCTTTAAGCTCATTACCGGAAACAACATAACCCATTCTCTTTATCAGCACCTTGCCGCATTTCGGGCAATAAGTATTTTCCCCGCCATGCCCGGGGACGTTGCCGATATAAACATATTTTAACCCGCAAGCCAAGGCGACAGCCCTTGCCTTTTCCAGCGTTTCAACCGGCGTCGGCGCTAACGCCACAAGCTTATACATCGGGTAAAACCTGGAAAAATGCAAAGGCGTATCCGGCCCCAAATTATCCTTGATCCATTCGCACATCTTTTTGATCGTATCGAGGTCGTCATTATAACCGGGAAGCACCAGGTTGGTTATCTCCAGGTGCACGCCCTCCTCTTTTAAAACCCGCAAAGTCCGTAAGACCGGGGCAAGGCCTGCCTGGGCAATCCTGGAATAATAATCATCGCTGAACCCCTTCAGATCGATATTAGCCGCGTCCAGGTGCTTCGCCAGTTCCCGCAGCGGTTTTTCATTGATATAACCGTTGGAATGCATAACAACGCGTACGCCCCGGGCTCTGGCCGATTTTGAGAGTTCCAGGATATATTCATAGAATACCGTGGGTTCGGTATAAGTATAGGCGACCGTGGGTATCCCGGACTCTTTAACTTTATTAAGCAATTCCCCGGGGTCGATATAAGAAACGCTTATTTTTTCCGGGCCAGCCTGCGATATCTCCCAATTCTGGCAGAATTGGCAGGTAAGGTTGCATCCGGCGCAGGCCATAGAAAAAGCGGAACTCCCGGGGAGGAAATGGAACAAAGGCTTTTTCTCGATAGGGTCGATATGCATGGCCACCGGCCTGCCGTATGACAACGTATGCAAAATTCCGTTGGAATTCTGCCGGACCCGGCAAAACCCGCGTTTGCCGGAAAGGATAACGCATTCCCTGGGGCAAAGCAGGCAACGCACGCCCTTATTATCCAGTTTTTCATAGTATAGCGCTTCTGGGGATGGTTGCGCGCAGGCGTCAGGAAGGCATAGATTAGTGAAAGATAATAAAACGAGAACTGCGGTTAGAGAAAACCTGTTGATCCGTCCCATAAGATCAAAGATATTTAACTACCATATCCAAAGACTGCTTCATTGGGCCGGGGCTGGATTTGGCGGGATACCCGACCGGGATAACCGCCATGAATTCACCGTCCGGCTCCCCTATTAAATGCAGAACATCCTGTTTTATAAGCACCAGCACCCCCAGCCATACCGTAGCCAGGCCGATCGATGTGGCGGACAGAAGCAGGTTCTGGACGGCGGCTGCGGAGCTCTGGATCTCCATTATCCGGAAAAAATCATGGGCAACGCTCCTATCCACCTTGAACAACTCCGTGCCCCTGGTTATAAGTTCTCCGGAATTTGCCACCGCGATGACAACCGGAGCGCTGACAATGCTGCGCGACGCCATACGCAATAATGCCGAGGAAGGGCGGGGAAAATCATTAGCCCGGGAATTCACCAACGCCGCCAGTTCATCCTTTTTTCCGCCTCTTAAGACAACAAAACGCCAAGATTGCTGATTATGCGCCGAAGGGGCCTGGTTCGCCGCGTGCAGTATGGTTTTGAGTTCGTTTTCGCTTACCGGTTTATCGGTAAACATCCTGACGCTGCGCCGGTTTTTAATGGAGGAGAGCGTCTGGTTGCCCAATATATTTTTTCCGGAATTATCCATTTGCTTTCGCGTTGCGCTATCAGTTGATTGAATTATTCGCCTGGTTTGAATTTATTTACAATCGCCTCTGCTGCGGAATGGTTATTGTGGCGCGATTTTTCCCCACACCCCTTTGGGGCCGGGGCAATGATATTAAATTATGTGGAGCTGGGGGGAGTCGAACCCCCGACCCCTTCGTTGCGAACGAAATGCTCTCCCAACTGAGCTACAGCCCCATTGACCCAAATGTTCATCTAATTTACCACATCTGGCCGCCCTTGGCAAATGAAAAAGCGTTTACCATAAATAACTTTACGGAACAGACAAAAAGTAGTATTCTAAGACATCATGCCCAAAAAAACCGCAGTCATAGTAATAAACCACAACGGTCGCGACCATCTACAAGGCTGTTTCCAGTCGCTTGCTGAACAGGGCTATACGGATTTCCAGGCCTATCTGCTGGACAATGCCTCGACCGACGGATCCCGGGATTATACTGCATCCGCCTTCCCAGGGGTCAAAATAATCGCCTTGGACAAGAATTACGGCTTTGCCGGCGCGTACAATATAGCGGCGGATAAGATCGACGCCGAATATCTGGTTTTCCTGAACAATGACACCAGGGTTGCTGCCGGCTGGCTGGATAAACTTGTCGCCGCTGTTGAGAAGTCCCCGGATACCGCTATCGCCGGGAGCAAAATACTTTTTTGGGATGCGCCTATGGCTATAAATAGCGCCGGCCAGAAAATAACCCCTGCGGGCTTAAGCTTCGATATCGGGTTCGGCGCCAAAGACCAGGAGGAATTCAATACGCCGAAAACAACCGGTTCTATATGCGGGGCAAGCTTATTGATCAAAAAGTCCGTCTTTCGGGAATTACGGGGATTTGACGGCAACTATTTTATTTTCTGCGAAGATACCGACCTTTGCTGGAGGGCATGGCTGGCAGGGTATAAAACAGTCTATGCGCCGCAGTCAATAGTATACCACAAATTCGGGTCGTTAATGGGCAAACGCGACAGCCCGGCGCGGATCTTTTATATACAGCGCAATTCCATACTTACGGTGATAAAAAACTTCGGCGCGGCTCGCATGGCGCGGTCTCTCGCGCTTATTTTATGCTATACCGCTATTAAGCTGGTTTTATTCGCGCTGCAATATAAGCCCGCTAATATCAAAGCCCTGTTTAAAGGGACATTCGCTATATTCCCCTTATTGCCTTCAACCTTTGCCCGCAGAAGATCGATACAAAAAAACAGGAAGATACCAGATAGGCTGCTGGAAACGGAGAATCTAATGGCCGGATTCACTGAATCATTCGCGGAATACCTGCGGGTGAGCAGACTTTATACCGGCGGAAAATAAGGATCAGGCGCCGGCTTCAGGCCGGGAACTGCGCATCTTTTCCCAGTTAACCCCGTAATTCCCACGGAAATAATCCATCCACGCCAAAAAACACGCAAGGTTAAGCAAAAGAAAATATTTCCCTGACGCTACCAACCGGGACCTTCCGGAAACGGAAACCGCTATACCCGCGCATATGGCCGCGGATACTATGCCGATAACGATCAAATAAAAAGCCAGGGCCTTCCATACTATCGCGGTAAAAAATATCAGGGCTATTATGAACCAAACGCCCAGTGCCGGAAATAATTTATGCCCCGGCAAAATAACCATGCCGTACCCGCCGTAACGAGGATTAAAAAGCATATCGCGGTGCTTAAACAGGCTCTGGATAGTTCCGATCACCACCCTTTTTTTCTGTATTAACACATCCCGCACGTTTGAAGGGGCATATTCATATATCCCGGCCAAAGGCTCATAAACCAGGCGAAAACCTTTTTTGACCAGGCTGATCGAAGCCTCAAAATCTTCCGTTAAATTCGCCGGGTCCATAACGATCAATTCTTTGCGGCTGGCGAACAACTCGCCGTAAAGGCTTACTGCCGAATCAACAGAGCTCTCATACCCGCGCAAAACGTTCTCATACTCCCGAAAAGAATACGACCCTGATGCTTCGGCATTCTTCATATTGTCTTTAAGGAAAAACCTGCCGGTTACCCCTCCGACCTCAGGATCGGAAAAGTTCCGCAAGAGAGGCTTTAAGACCTGCCCGTCGAAAAAAGAATTACCGTCGGTAACAATAACGATGCCGTTCTTCGCATAATTAAGCGCGTGGATCACAGCCGCGCCTTTACCCGAACGCCGCTCTTGGATCAACAGCTCCACCCCTTTATCCGCGTAGGCCCTGACCAGATCAACAGTCTTATCCGAAGAACCGCTGTCCGCCACAATGATCTGCAGGTCTTCTTTCGGGTAATCCTGGCCGAGTATATTATCCAGTTTTGCGGATATAGATAGCCCCTCGTTATGCGTAGGGATGATCACGCTGGCCTTGGGTTGATACGACTGGTCGATAGCCCGTTTTTTCCGGCATAAAACGGAGACCGCGCGCATAAAAGCGAAATAACCGCCGCAACCCCAGACTAAGGCGAAGATCAATAAAAGATATAGCACAAGACTAAGCATAATTTTATGTAAGCTTTATTTGCGTTTCAAGGACAAAAAACTTATAAAAAAAGAGGAAAATATAGTCTGCAGTCCGATCACCAGCAAAGTAAGGGCAAAAATTGATTCTCTTATCCGGTATAATGAGCCGAAGTGCTTTGACAGCCATTCGATAAAGATCAGGGAATTTATCGCCAGGCCGGACAGGAACAACAATGCCCCGGTCAAGATGCCTTTTTCCAGATCGAATTTGCGCTCAAAGAAATCAGATAGCCGGTCGCTGTTCAAAAAACCCTGTTTAACCGCGAATATATGCGCGTAGACCCCCAGGTTAAGTATCTGAAAAGAAAGTATGCACCAGGCGCTGGCGAATGCCAGGACATGGATATCCCAATAGCGGCCAAGAAAAAAAACCGGCCCACCCGACAAAACCGCCATAAGGAAACCGCCCAGGACAAACCCTAAGATCCCGGGGATAAAATAAAGCCACCCCGGGGAATAAAGCAGCATGAACCTGACATGCCTCCAGGCGTCGGCCAAAGGGCTCAACTTCGATTTTCCGCTGCGCAGCTCATAATCGATGGATACCTCGCATATCTTTAATTTATTGCGTAAAGCGGATACCACCATTTCGGTGGCGAATTCCATACCTAAGGTGATCAGGTCCATCTTCAAGTAAGCCTGGCGGCTGAAGCCGCGCATACCGCAGTGTATATCTGAAAGGCTGGTATGGAAGAAAATCCGACAGATCCCGGAAAGTATGGGATTGCCCACGTAGCGGTTCATCCAGGGCATCGCGCCTGCGCGTATCCTGCCCTTGAACCGCGAGCCCATTACAAAATCAAATCCTTCGCGGAGCAAAGCGAGGAATTTCGGGATATCGCGGAAATCGTAGGTATTGTCGCTGTCGCCGATGATTATGTACCTGCCTCTGGCTTCGCCCAATCCCCGCAAATACGCCGCTCCGTACCCCTGACGCGCTTCAAGAACGACTTTAGCCCCTAATTCCCGC
>JALOCB010000010.1 GCA_023227985.1 Candidatus Omnitrophota bacterium
AAAGGAGTACGGCAATGGCAAAAACTGATTCCCTGAAACAGATCGTAGCCAAGAAAAAAGAGCGCCTGGCACAGGCAAAGCTGGCATTGCCGGAGGAAGAGCTTAAATCCCGGATCGCCGGATTGCCTCCTGCGCGGCCGTTTTTGGAAGCGATAAATAAGAATAAGCAGATATCCTTGATCGCCGAAATAAAGAAACAATCCCCGTCAGCCGGGTTGATCCGGGAGGATTTTTCACCCTCCGCGATAGCCGCGGTATACAAGGATGCCGGATGTCAGGCGATATCGGTCTTGACCGAAGAGGACTTTTTTAGCGGCAATACCGCGTATATAAACGAAGTGAGAACCGCGGTGGATCTGCCGGTGTTGAGAAAGGATTTTATCTTCGAGCCTTATCAGGTTTACGAGTCCAGATCAGCCGGGGCGGACGCCATCCTTTTGATCGCCGATCTGTTATCCAAGGATAGTTTGTCGGAAATGATCGCGTTGGCTGATTCACTGGGCATGGATTGTTTGGTTGAATCCCACGAGGAAAAAGAATTGAAGAAGGTTTTGAGCCTTAAGATAACGCCGGCTGAACCGCAGGGCCAGCCGGACAAAATATTATTGCCGCGTTCCAAGGCAAGAAAAACGGTTTCTTTCGCGGTCGGGTTGAATAACCGAGACCTGCGTACCCTGGAAGTGGATCTCAAGTTAACTGAACGGCTGTATACCCTGATACCTAAAGACCGGGTAGTGGTGGTGGAAAGCGGGCTTAAAAGTTACCAGGATATATTGTTCCTTAAGATTTTAGGGGTCAACGCCGTACTGGTGGGAGAGGCGATTTTGAAATCCGCTGATATGAAATCAGCGATCCAGGATATAATGGGATGGTAAAGGTAAAGATCTGCGGGATAACCGATTTGAAGGATGGGTTGGCCGCGATAGAAGCGGGCTGCGATGCATTGGGTTTCGTCTTTTTTCGCAAAAGCAAACGTTATGTGACGGAGAAAAAGGCCAAGGCTATTATCGCCGGGCTTGGTGCGGATATTATTAAAGTCGGCGTATTCGTCAATGCCCGTGAGGATAGGATAAGGCGCATTGCCAGGTCGTGCCGGCTGGATATGCTCCAATTCCACGGCAATGAGGCCCCGCAGTTTTGCGCAAGGTTTAAGGGGCATAAGGTGATCAAGGCCTTTGGGGTTAAAGGCGAGATGGATTTCGCCGGGATTGAAAAATATAAAACATTCGCCAGGCTTTTTGATTCGATATCCGGTTCGCGTATGGGGGGGGGCGGGAAAAAATTCGATTGGCGCCATTTATCCGGGCAGGGACAGTTGAGCAAGAAGACTGTGTTTTTGTCCGGAGGCCTGGATGAGCGTAATGTCCGTAAGGCGATAAATATTGTCAGGCCGGAATGGGTGGATGTATCCAGCGCGGTGGAGAAAACCCCGGGCAGGAAAGATCCGGCAAAAATGCGCAGATTTATCAGAATGGCCAAAGGTTAAAAACGGAGGTCCGGATGCGTTTAAGCAAAAAAAATGTTTTGGTTTTTGTCCTGTTAAGTTTAGCTGCATATATGCAATCGCCTGTTTATGCCGCTGCCTTGTCCAAGAATTACGTAAGCGCGAGGTATTCGTACAGCATTAAATTTCCCGCGGATTACAAGATCAAAATATCAGGGAACAAGGTTATCTTTGTTTCTCCCGTCGAGGATAAGAAGCTGGCTTTTTCGCCGAGCGTAAATGTGGTGTCGAGCGAATTGGATAAGAATGATACGACCGATCTGGATGCCCTTTGCGAAAAGGCCAAAAATGGCATAATCAAAGGCTGGGGCAATGCCGAGTTCATTGAGCAAAAGAAAGAAAAACTGAACGGGTTCGAAGTCTACAGGTTTGTTTCTACCAGTAAGCAGCAAAAGGCCAACTTTAAATTAATGCAGGTACTTCTGTTAAATAATAAGAAGATCTATGTCTTGACATATACAGCGCTGGAAAGCCAGTATAACGGCCAACTTGGCGTGGCCCGGGCGATCATCGGCTCGTTCAAGATCACCAAATAAACGGCTTTTTTTTTGACACCAAGGGTTTACTTTGTTAAAATGAACATCTTAAAAAGGAGATCGTAACAAATGGCGCTTTCAGGATTGGATATCTACAAATTATTGCCTAAAACGAATTGTAAGGAATGCGGTTTTGCCACCTGCCTCGCTTTCGCCATGCAATTAGCCAAGAAGGCGGTCAGTATCGATAAATGCCCTTATGTGAACGCCCAGGTCAAGCAAAGCCTGGAGGCCGCCAGCTTACCTCCGATCAGGCCGGTTATAATCGGCGCGGGCAGCGGCAAGATAGAGGTGGGCAATGAGACCGTTATGTTCCGCCACGAGGAAAAATTCCGTAACCCCTGCGCGTTAGGCTTCATTATCGATGATGATCTTAAAGATAACGAGATCAAAGCGAAGTTAGCCAGGATCAACGGGTTAAAGTTCGAGCGCGTCGGCCAGGAGCTTTTGGTTAACCTGGTGGCGGTAAAACAGAAAAGCGACGCCAAAAGATTTGTCCAAGCGGTCAAGAATATTTACGCCGATACCGAACTGGCGCTGGTTTTGATGAGCGATGATCCGGCAGCTTTGAAGGATGCGCTGGCAATAGCCAAAGAGCGCCGTCCGCTTATTTACGCCGCGAGCGGTTCGAATTCCGCGGATCTGGGGAAATTAGCCGTTGAATTCAAGGTTCCTCTGGCGGTGAAGGCCAGGGATTTGGATGAGGCTTCAGCCTTGACCCAGGAAATGAATAAGCTGGGTGTCAATGACCTGATCATCGACGTCACATCCCCTGAAATAAAAGATAAGCTTAAGGACCTTACCCAGATCCGCAGGCTTGCGCTTAAGAAATCCAACCGCAGCCTGGGGTATCCTTCTTTGGCTGTTATCGAGGAGAAAGACCCTTACCAGGAGGTCATGGCCGCCGGGACTTTCATACTTAAATACGCTTCCATTGTCCTGATGCGCGGGATCGAGAATTGGCAGGTGCTTTCGCTTTTGACCTTGCGCCAGAATATTTATACCGATCCGCAGAAGCCTTTGCAGATCGAGCCGAAGGTCTATTCCATTGGCCAGGTGGGCCCGAAGTCCCCGGTATTAGTGACCACTAATTTTTCCCTGAGTTATTATACTGTCGTGGGCGAGGTTGAAGCCAGTAAAATACCTTCATATATAATCAGCGTGGACACTGAAGGGATGTCAGTGTTGACTGCCTGGGCCGCGGAGAAATTCACTCCGGAAAAAATAGCGGATTCGATCAATAAGTTCGCTGTGGCTGACCTGGTTGCGCAGAAAAAACTGATTATCCCGGGCTATGTGGCGGTGATGAGCGGCGACCTTGAGGATAAATCCGGCTGGGAGATCATTGTTGGGCCGAAAGAGGCGGCAGGTATCCCAACGTTCCTCAAAAACCTCAGTTCCTAGGCTCGTAGACGTTGTATGCAATTCTCTATGTACCAAAGGATTGTAAATAAATGTTTATTGCGTCAAAAAGCGAAAACATTTATTTGTAACTATATATAAGACAGGAAGTTGGATACAACGTCTACAGGTGGGTATGGAGAGATATAAGGTAACGTTTTACCCGGATAAAAAGAGCGTAGAGGTGGATAAGGACCGTACTATTCTGTCCGCCGCTATATCAGCCGGGATATATATCAATTCCAGCTGCGGCGGGGATGGGGTATGCGGCCGATGCAAGATTATCTTGAAAAGCGGTGATGTCCTTAGCCAGCCTACCGGCAGGATCAGCCAGGACGAAAAGAACGCGAACGTTTACCTGGCCTGTCTTAGCGCCATACAAAGCGATTGCGAGGTTGAGATCCCGCAGCAGTCCAGGCTGGAGATGGATAAATTATCCCAGCAGGACCTGGAATTAAGGCTCAAAGGATTATATCAGAAGGCTGAAGATATCCAGTTCATTGAGCCCGGTTTTATCGACAGCTCCGCGGGCCATTCGCCTTTGGCCACAAAAATATACCTGGAGTTGCCTGCTTCAAATATGGAGGATAACGCCGCGGATCTCGAGCGTATTTACCGCCAGATCCATAAGGCCGGCGGCATAGAGATCAACCGGACCAGCCTGGCGACAATACGGCAGTTAAGCGAATTACTGCGCGCTTCGGATTGGAAGGTCACGGTTACTGTCGCCCAGAGGAATAACGGCTTTGAGATAGTTTTTATCGAGCCCGGCGATACCTCGGGACGGAATTTCGGCCTGGTTTTTGATATCGGCACTACCACTATTTCCGGCCAACTGGTCGATCTGAATAAACGCAGGATCCTGGGGACCAAAGCCACGTATAACAAACAGGCGAGTTTCGGCGCTGACGTGATCACCAGGATTATTTATGCCCAGAAGCAGGAAGGCCTGGAAAAACTGCACCATGTGGTCATTGACTGCATGAACCAGATCATTCAGGGGCTTATTAAAGAGCATAACGTAGATCTTAACGATGTTACCTGCGTTTTCTGCGCCGGCAATACCACAATGATCCATTTGCTTTTAAGGATCGACCCGACTTATATCCGTAAACAGCCTTATGTGCCGGTCCTGAATTTCGTGCCGGTGCTCCGGGCGTCCGAGGCAGGTATAAAGATCAATCCGCACGGGTTACTCGGCTGCGTGCCCGGGATATCCAGTTATGTGGGCGGGGATGTCACTGCCGGGATCCTGGCCTGCGCAATGGATAAAAAGGACGAGTTGAGTATTCTGATCGACATCGGGACCAACGGCGAGATCGCTTTAGGCAATAAAGAATTTATGGCGGTCACCTCGGCCTCTGCCGGCCCGGCATTTGAAGGCTCGGGCGTGGGTTGCGGTATGCGTTCTTCCAGAGGCGCGATACACAAGGTAAAGATCACCAAAGACCTGACTGTGACTTACAGCTGCATAGCGGACTGTAAGCCTCGCGGGATCTGCGGATCGGGATATATCGACCTTATCGCGGAAATGCTCAAAGCCGGCGTCATGGATAAGAACGGAAAAATAAAAGCTATCAGCCATAAACGTATCCGTAAAGGCGAATTCGGCAGGGAATTCATCGTGGCGTTCCAAGAAGAATCGGATTCAGCCAGTGATATAGTGGTCAATGAAGCGGATATAGAGAACCTGAAAAGGGCCAAGGCGGCTATTTATTCCGCTACCAATATAATGCTCAAGCATATGTCGCTGGATTACGGGATGATCAAAAAGATCTATGTGGCCGGAGGCTTCGGCACTTCGCTGGATATAGATAACGCCATAAGCATCGGGCTTTTGCCGGACCTGGATAAGTCGGTTTTTTCCTTTGTGGGGAACAGCTCTTTGGCCGGATGCCGACAAGCGCTTTTGTCGGGGCAGGCAGTGGATAAGGTTAATGAGATCGCCAAAGCCGCGGTTTATTTCGAGTTGTCCGCAGAGCCGGGATATATGGATGAATATATGGCGGCGTTGTTCTTCCCGCATACCGACCTGGCGAAATTCCCTAACGTAAGGTTCAACTAAATGGGCCATACCATTGCAATCGCCGGCAAAGGCGGGACAGGAAAAACCACTATTTCCGGCCTGATTATCCGGCTGATCAAAGATAAAAAACTCGGCTCAGTCCTGGGCGTAGACGCCGACCCCAACAGCAATCTCGGCGAGGCGCTGGGGATGAAGCCGCAAGAGACTATCAGCGGCATACTTGACGCAGTGGCGGCCAGCCCGGATAAGATCCCGGCGGGGATGACCAAGGATAGGTTCATCGAATACCAGGTCCAGACGATCATTGAAGAGGGAGAAGGTTTTGACCTGTTGACCATGGGCAGGCCCGAAGGCCCGGGTTGCTACTGTTTTGTCAATAATGTCCTGAAGAATATTATGGCCAGGCTTCTGGCGGATTATAAATTTGTGGTTATCGACAATGAAGCGGGTCTGGAACATCTTTCGCGCAAGACCCAGGCCAGCCTTGACCGGCTTATAGTGGTTTCCGACCCGTCGTCGGCGGGCTTAAGGGCGGCTAAACGGATAAGCGATCTGACTCGGGAACTCAAGCTTAAGGTGAAGAGCAAATTACTGATCATTAACCGCCAGGACAAAGAGATAGATAAAAACCGGATAAAAGACCTGGGGCTGGAATATATAGGGGATGTCCCTGAAGACAAGGGGATTATGGATCTTAGCATAAAGAACGACCCGGTATTTAAACTGAAAAAGAACAGCCCGGCTTTAAGTGTTCTGACAGGGTTGCTTGATAAAATAATCTAAAAGGAGGAAGTTGAAGAAATGGCTATCGAATTAATGTTGGATAAATGGCAGGGCAAGATCAGCGAGGTGAGCATCGGCGCGACCAGGGCGGAAGGCGGAAGCCGAGGTCATGTCGTTAAAATAGGAGGGGAAGGGGCGTTGCCGTTCCTGGCGGACCAGGCCGGACTGCCGAATAAACCGCAGATCGCTTTTGAGATCTGGGATAGCGCGCCTTCTGACTGGCCGGATGAACTGGCGAAACAATACAGCGACGTATACTCAGACCCTTTGGCCTGGGCGGAAAAATGCGTCAAGGCGTATAAGGCTAAAATACTTTGCGTGAAGCTTCAAGCCGCGCATCCGGATTTCGGGAATAAAACCCCGGAGCAGGAAGCAGAATTCATCTCCGGGCTTTTAAAAAAGGTGGATGTGCCTCTGGTGATCCTGGGATGCGGGGATGACGATAAGGATAATTTGGTCCTGCCCGCGTGTTCCGAGGCGGCCAAGAACGAACGCTGCCTGATCGGCAGCGCTGTCCAGGACAACTATAAGACTTTGACCGCCGCTGCGCTGGCGGACGGGCACAATATCATCGCTGAATCGCCGATCGACATAAACATCGCCAAACAGTTGAATATCCTGATCTCCGATATCGGGCTTTCTCTGGACAGGATCGTGATCAATCCCACGATAGGCGCTTTGGGATACGGCCTGGAATACGCGTATTCAATAATGGAAAGGGCCAGGCTTTCCGGGCTTTCCGCGGACAAGATGATGGCTTTGCCTTTTATCTGCCTTGTCGGCCAGGAAGCCTGGAGGGCGAAAGAAGCCAGGGTAAGTACGCAGGAATTTCCGGCGTTCGGCCCGGAAAAAGAGCGCGGGGTGATCTGGGAGAGCCTTACCGCCACTGCTTTGATCCAGGCAGGCGCGGATCTTCTGGTTATGCGTCATCCTGAGGCGGTCAAAAAAGTGAACGAATACATTGAGCGGCTTTAAGCTGCACTATACCGGAGGATAAAATGTTCATAATCGGCGAACTTATTAACGGGATGTATCTTTCCATCGCCCGGGGGATAAAAGAGAAGGATAGGGCCGCTATCCAGCAATGCGCCTTGGCCCAGATAAAAGCCGGCGCCGATGCCCTGGATATAAACTGCGGGCCCGCTTCCAAGGAGCCGGTAAGCGATATCCAGTGGCTGGTAGAGACTGTTCAGGAAGTCACGGATAAGATGCTGGTGATCGATTCCAGCAAGCCCGCGGTTCTCGAGGCCGGATTAAAAACAGCCAAGAACAAGGCGATGATCAATTCCACTACCGCCGACCCGGAGAAGATGGATATACTTATACCTCTGGCCAAAAAATACAGCGCCAAGCTTATCGGCCTGGCGATGAATTCAAAAGGCATACCGCAGAATAAAGATCAGAGGCTGGAGTTGGCAGCCGGGATCGTGGCCGCTTGTTCGGAAGCGGATTTCCCGATCGAGGATCTTTATCTTGATCCTATTGTTATGCCGGTTAATGTCGGCCAGGCACAGATGCGCGACATACTGGAAGTCATCCGCGATTTCACGATTATATCCGAACCCAGCCCGAAAACAGTGGTGGGCTTAAGCAATGTTTCCCAGGGGACCAGCGTAAGAAGCCTGATCAACCGGACATTCCTGACTATGGCCATAGGATCCGGCCTGGACGCGGCGATACTTGATCCTTTGGACGATGAGCTGATGAATTCATTGATCACCGCTGAATTGATATTGAACAAACAGATATACTGCGAGTCATATCTGGACGCTTACAGGAAAAAATAAAATGCTGCCTGATAAAAGAGGATATTTTGGTGATTTTGGCGGGAAGTTCGCCCCTGAGGCGCTTGTTTTCGCTTTGGACGAACTTACTAAAGAGTATTTAAAGGTAAAGAACGCCCCGGATTTCAAATCCGAGCTTGCCTATTACCTTAAAGAATATGCCGGCCGGCCAACCCCGCTGTACCTGGCTAAAAACCTCAGCGAAGAGCTGGGGATAGCCAAGGTCTACCTGAAACGCGAAGACCTTTTGCATACCGGTGCGCATAAGATCAATAACACGCTGGGCCAGGTATTATTGGCCAAGCGCATGGGTAAGTCCAGGGTCATCGCCGAGACCGGCGCCGGCCAGCATGGCGTGGCCACCGCCACTGTAGCCGCGCTCTTCGGGCTTAAATGCGCCATATACATGGGTCAGGACGATATCAAGCGCCAGGAATTGAATGTTTACCGGATGAAGCTTTTGGGCGCGGAAGTCGTTTCCGTAGGCACCGGGTCGAAAACGCTCAAGGACGCCATTAACGAGGCATTCCGGGACTGGGTTACCAATGTAAAAGACACCTTCTATATATTCGGTACTGTCGCCGGGCCGCATCCGTATCCGATGATCGTCCGGGATTTCCAGTCTGTCCTGGGTAAAGAGGCGCGCAGGCAGGTCCTATCCCGGGGAAAAAGACTGCCTGATTATTTAGTTGCCTGCGTGGGCGGCGGAAGCAATGCCATGGGGCTTTTTTACCCGTTTTATAATGATCGTAAAGTTAAGTTCATCGGTGTGGAAGCGGCTGGCAGGGGATTGAGCAGCGGCCAGCACGCGGCTACTTTAGGCCGCGGAAAGGTCGGGGTATTGCACGGGGCCAAGTCGTATCTTTTGCAGGATAAAGCCGGGCAGATAACAGAAACGCATTCTATCTCCGCCGGCCTGGATTATCCGGGAGTAGGGCCGGAACACTCTTTTTTCAAGGAGACTAAAAGGGCGGAGTATGTTTCTGTGACCGACGATGAGGCCCTGGAAGGGTTTAAGCTCCTTTCCCGCAGCGAAGGCATAATCCCGGCTTTGGAATCTTCGCACGCGGTAGCTTATTTAAAAAATCTGGGCAAAAAGATAAATAAGAATTCCATTGTCATCGTTTCTATCTCAGGCAGGGGCGATAAGGATATGGGCATTGTTATCCCTTGTTTAAAACTATGAACAGGATCGACCTTAAATTCAGGGAATTGAAGAAAAAAGGCAGGAAGGCGTTCATTGCTTTCATTACCGCCGGTTATCCGGACCTGGCGACTACCTCTCGCCTTATATTGGAGATGGAAAAGGCGGGCGTGGATATCATTGAGCTGGGCATACCTTTCTCCGACCCGATGGCCGACGGAGCGGTGATCCAGGAAGCCTCGATGGATGCCTTGAAGAAAAAAACCGATCTGCGCTCCATTTTCAAAATGGTCAAGTCTGTCCGGATGAAAACGGAAATGCCGTTGTGCTTCATGACTTATTACAACCCGGTATTCTCTTTCGGCATCGATAATTTCGCCAGGCAGGCCAAGGTTTGCGGGGTGGACGGGTTGATCATCCCTGACCTGCCTCCGGAAGAAGGCAAGGAAATTATCGCAGCGGCAAGGAGAACCGGATTGGCCACGGTTTTCTTCGTTTCACCGACCACCGCGGATAAAAGGATGCGCAGGATATGCGATAGTTCGCAAGGGTTCATTTATTATGTTTGTTTGACCGGGGTTACCGGCGAGCGCAGGGAATTGCCGCGCGACCTTCGCGGCCATATAAAGAAAATAAAACGGTTTACCAAAAAGCCTGTATGTGTTGGTTTCGGGGTATCTACTTCCGGTCAGGTCAAAGAGGTGCAATCCCAGGCTGACGGGGTGATTGTGGGAAGCGCGATCATTAAGAAGATAAAGGAGAATGCCGGCAAAAAAGACTTGGTTTCAAAAATAGGCGGATTTGTCCGTAATTTAAAAGGATAGGATGAAAGAATATAACAGGGCGGTGTTGACCAACGGTGTCAGGGTAGTAAGCCGGCCTATGCCGGAAAAGAAGTCTGTGGCTTTAGGGATATGGGTGAATGTTGGTTCCAGGTGTGAGACCCCGGTCAATTCCGGGATCAGCCATTTCCTGGAACATATGGTTTTTAAGGGGACAGGCAAATATACCTGTCAGAAGATAAAAGAATCCATAGAAGGGGTGGGCGGATCTTTTAACGGCTTTACCTCGGAAGAGGTTACCTGTTATCTGGTTAAATTGCCCGCTGTTTACCTGGAGTTGGCCCTGGATATCCTGTCGGAGATGGTCGTTGATCCGATCATACCCCGCGATGAGCTTGAGCGCGAACGCACAGTGGTCCTGGAAGAGATAAAAATGTATAAAGACCAGCCGCAAAGCTATGTCCATGAACTGCTGGATAAGCTTTTATGGCCGGGTCATCCGTTAGGTATGAGCATCCTGGGGACTAAGGCGTCGGTCACTTCGCTTAGCCGAAGAGACCTTATTGAATATAAGAAGAGCCGTTATACCGCGGCAAATATCGTGGTCAGCGCCGCGGGCAGCCTGGACCATGATGAACTGGTTGAGAAAGCGGTGAAAAGATTTGCCGGGTTGAAAAGATCCGGGTTGAACGCCTGCGGAAAATTCAAAGGATCACTGAAACATCCGCAGGTCAGCCTGTGTTATAAGGAGACCGAACAAACACACCTCGCGGCGGGGTTCCGCGGCCTGAACAAGGAACATCCTTTAAGGTATGCCTTAAGCTTATTGAACGTGATCCTGGGAGGGAATTCCTCCAGCAGGCTGTTCAGCGAGATCCGGGAAAAAAGAGGCCTGGCTTATGAGATCGGCAGCGGGGCGAAATTCCTCAAGGATACCGGCGCGTTCATTGTGCACGCCGGGGTGGATAATAACAAGGTCAAGGATACGGTAGAGCTTATTTTCAGGGAATTGCGCAGGGCTATCCGGGAGAAGGCCGGGCTTGCGGAGCTTAAACGGGCCAAAGAGTTCCTTACCGGACAAATGCTTTTGTCCCTGGAGGATACTATGGACCAGATGTTCTGGATCGGAGAGCCTACTGTGAGCCTGGATAAGACATATTCCCCGGAGGAAATAATCGCCAAGGTCAGGCAGGTAAGCCTTGAAGATTTGCAGCAGGTTTGCCGCCTGCTTTTCCGGGAAGATAACACTCATATCGCCTTGATCGGTCCGGTCAAGGCAACAGAATCCGCGGTATCCGGATGGGCGAGGTTAAAATGAGCGTCTTGCTGCATTTGCCATTATTGCTCTTGCTTTTGGCCCTGGGGATCTTATCCGCTTTTTTCGCCATAGCCGAGACTTCGTTGATCGGCTTAAGCAAGATCCGCCTGCGCCATATGGTAGCCAAGAAAGTTAAGCGCAGCTTAAGCGTCCAGCGTCTTCTGTCCAATTCCGATAAATTCATAATTTCGATCCTGGTGGGCAATAATATAATCAATATCGCCATGTCCGCCATATTAACGGTGATCGCTGTTCAATTATTCGGGTATAAATGGGGGGCGGTGATCGCTACGCTCTTTACGGCGTTCGTTATCCTGATCTTCTGCGAGATAAGCCCGAAGGTCCTGGCTCTGAAACATACCGAGAGGACCGCTCTTTTAGTCGCCCCGGTAATGGAGTTCTTTGTCTGGCTGTTCGACCCAATCACCCGGGTATTCGTTTTTTTCAGCAATTTATGGTTGAAAATATTCCGGATCGCGCCGGTAAAAAGGTCACCGCTGATCACCGAGGAAGAGATCCGGCTGATGATCGAAGTGGGCAGGGATGAGGGCGTGCTTACCGATGAAGAGAAAAAGATGCTTCACCGCATCTTTGAGTTCGGGGATATTAAGATAAACGATGTGATGATCGCCAAGGATAAAATAGTGGCGATAAACCTTGATTCCAGCCCGGAGCAGGTTTTGGATATATTCGTCGAGGAGGGGCACGCCCGGTTGCCGGTCTATCGCGATTCGATAGATAACGTCGTGGGCATAATTTACGCCCGTGACCTCCTGTATATATTAAGGGATAAAGGCCTGTTCCTGTTGCCGGATGTGGTGCATTCGGCTTATTATGTCCTTGGGTCGGTCCGGATCAATGAATTGCTGCGGAAATTCCAATCCGAGAAGGTCCAGATCGCCATTGTGGTCGATGAGAATAAGAAAACCCTGGGGCTTGTTACCCTGGAAGACCTGATCGAAGAGATCGTCGGCGAGATCGATGAGCAGCATCCGGCTGTCGGGAGCCGATAAGGATCGCCCGGCCTGTTTGGCATTGACAGCCCGGCTTAACTGTGATAGACTTTTGACAATAAGCGCAGGATACCTGTTAACCTGTTTGGTGGCAAAACATGCACAGGTAGACATCAAAGGAGGAGTTGAAATGGCTGAAAAAGGATATTGCGTAAAATGCAAGGCGAGCAAAGAAATGATTAATGAGGAAAAAGTCACCATGAAGAACGGCCGACCGGCGGCAAAAGGCAAATGCCCTGATTGCGGCACAGGGATGTACAAAATATTAGGAAAAAAATAACAGTTTTCATAAAGTAAAGAGAGTTCAGGCCTTGCGCCTGGGAGGGGATTAACATAGATCCGAAATCGTTGGCGTTAAGGATTGCCCGTATTGCGAAGGATAAAAAAGCCCTGGACGTGGTCTGCCTAGATATGCGGAGTGTTTGCGGTTTTTGCGAATATTTCGTTATCGCCAGCGGGACCTCCTTGCGGCAGGCTAAGGCCTTAGCCGATGCTGTCCAGGAAGACCTAGACAAACAAAGAATAAAGACACTCTCGAAGGTCAGCGCGAATGAGGAATCCGGCTGGATAGTTTTGGATTATTCGTCGGTCGTGGCGCATATGTTCTACAAACCGAAGAGAGAGTTTTATTCTTTGGAACATCTCTGGTCGGACGCCAAAAAAGTAAGGATCCCCGGGGCCGCCGGGAAAAAAAATAAAAAGTAATCTCACCGTTTCAACCTGTCCATAAACCCCATGAAAAGCGGCATTCAAAAAGAGCTCATCGAGATAATCAAGAAGGCGCTTGGCGATTTAAAGCTGGATGTGTTTTTATCCGCCGGGCAGGAGCCGGAATTGGTCCTGGCTTCGGCGTTCGGCGACCTGTCCAGCAATATCGCCTTGAGACTGGCTTCCGCGGTCAAGAAGCCGCCTAAGGTTATTGCCGACGATATCGTCCGTGAAGCCCAAAAACACCTGCAGCAGGCTGATTTTAAGGGGTATGTCAGCCAGATCAGGGTGGAAGGCGCGGGTTTCATCAATTTTTACTTAAGCCCCGAATATTTCTATGAAGTGTTGTCGTCGATATCCGGGCAGAAATGGGATTATACGGATATTAAGTCCGGGGGCAATGGATTGCCGGTGATGATAGAATTCGTCAGCGCCAATCCCACCGGCGCCTTGTCTGTGGCGCATGCCAGACAGGCGGCAGTTGGGGACGCCCTGGCCAACATCTTTCTGTTCCTCGGATATAAGGCGCATAAAGAATATTACCTTAACGACGAAGGCAACCAGATAAATATACTGGGTGAATCCATCCGCGCAAGGCTTAAACAGTTGAATGGCGAAAAGGTCGATTTCCCGGAGAATTATTATCAGGGCGACTATATTACGGATATGGCCAGGCGGATCAAGGAAGAAAAACTGGATATCAAGGATTTCTCGGAATACGGGGCTGATGCCATATTGGACGTTATCCGTCAGGAGCTTAAGGATTTCCGCGTGGAATTCGACTGCTGGTACAGCCAGAAGGCCCTGACCAAAAGAGGGGATATCGAGAAGACCTTTGCGTTCCTGCGGGAAAAAGGATTTTTATACAAAAAAGAAGGCGCGGTCTGGTTCAGGTCCACGGATTTCGGCGATGACAAAGACCGGGTGGTCATTAAAAGCGACGGTTCTTATACTTACCTGGCCCCGGATATCGCCTATCACTGGAGCAAGTACCTGAGGGGATTTAAACTGCTGGTCAATCTTCTCGGCCCGGACCATCACGGTTATATCAGCCGATTGAAGGCCTCAGTGAGCGCGTTAGGTTATGAGCCGGACAGTCTTAATGTAGTAATAGTCCAACTGGCTTCGATATTCAGGGACGGCAAACCTGTGGAGATGTCCACTCGTAAAGGCCAGTATATCACTTTAAGGGAAGTCTTGGAGGAAGTGGGCTGCGACGCCTCGAGGTTTTTTTTCCTGATGCGCAAAACTTCCAGCCATCTCGCCTTTGACCTGGAAACAGCCAAGAAACAAACCCCGGAGAACCCGGTTTATTATGTCCAGTACGCGCACGCCCGGATAAGCAGCATACTTCGGCAGGCGGCTAAGGCTGTCCAGCCGGAGGGCGTTGATATGTCTTTCCTGAAAGAGAAAGAGGAACTGGACCTGATCCGCAAGCTTTGGCAGTTCCCTTATGTATTGAAAGTCTGCGCCAAGACATTTGATCCGTATATGCTTACCGTATACCTTCAGGAGGCAGCTGAGGGATTCCACCGTTTTTACGACCGGCACCGGGTTCTGGGGCAGGATGAAGGGTTGACCCGGGCAAGGCTCGCTTTGATCTCAGCGGTAAATGTCACTCTGGCCGCCGGATTGAAACTGGCCGGGGTTTCCGCCCCGGAGCAGATGTAAGCTATGTCCTCCCACAAAATACTTAATATTTCCATTCCCGATCCCAAACTGCAGGATAAACTAAGCAGTTCTCTGGGGATTTCCCGAATAACCAGCCAAATATTGATCAATAGAGGGATTAAAAGCCTGAAAGAAGCGGGGAATTTCCTGGATCCGCGTCTTGATCAGTTGTTAGACCCGTTTTCTTTCTCTGATATGCGGCTGGCGGTCAATTTGATCAAAAAGTCGGCCAGGAATAAGGACCGGGTATTGGTCCACGGCGATTATGATGTTGACGGGGTAACTTCGCTTGTTTTGTTAACGCAAACCCTGCGTAAACTGGGCCTGGAAGCCGAGCATTATATCCCTCACCGCATAAAAGAAGGATATGGCCTGGGCCGGAATATTATAAAGATATTAAAGGAAAAGAAGATAGGGCTTTTTATCACTGCGGATTGCGGGACTAACAGTGTGGAAATAATCGAAGAGATAAAAGGCCAGGGGATCGAGGTTATCATTACTGACCATCATGAGCCTTCGACAACCGCCTCTTACGGCTGGCCGGTGATCAATCCAAAGATCAGCGGGTCGGGATATAAATACCGGGATCTGGCGGGAGTGGGAGTGGCGTTCAAGCTTTGCCAGGCGCTGACCGGCAGTTTTTTGGAGGATGACCTGGACCTGGTTTGTCTGGGAACAATATGCGATTCCGTGCCTTTGACCGGAGAGAACCGGGTTATTTCCAAGCTCGGGCTGGAGAAGATAGCTGAAAGCGAAAGGCCGGGATTAAAAGCCCTTATCCAGGCTGCAGGTATAAATAACAAGAAAATGACCCAGGAATTCGTGGGTTTTATCCTGGGTCCGCGGATAAACGCCAGCGGCAGGATGGATACGGCTGAAACCGCGTTCGATCTGTTGATGTGCGATGACGAAATCAAGGCCGCGCACCTGGCTAAAACCCTGGATACGTATAACCGCCAGCGTCAGAAGGTAGAGAGCGAGATAATGGAAGAGGCGCAGGACCTGATCAATAAAGAAGTTAATTTCAAAGAGCATCAGGTAATGGTGGTGGCTAAAGAAGGATGGCATTTAGGGGTGTTGGGCGTTGTGGCTTCTAAGCTGGCGGACAGATTTTACAGGCCGGCCATACTTATATCGATAAACCAGGGATTATGCCGCGGTTCAGGCCGTTCCATCAAGAATTTCCATTTATTTGAAGGGCTTAACGATTCCAAGGAGTTATTGGATGGTTTCGGCGGGCACGAGCATGCCATAGGAATGGTCATCCAGCAGGATAATATCAGCCAATTCCGGGATAAGATCAATCTTTTTGCCAAAGATAAGCTGGTTTTCCAGGATCTGATCCCCAGCCTGGATGTTGATATGGAATTGGGGCTTGCCGATATTGGCAGGGAATTCATCCTTGAGTTGGGGAAACTGGAGCCGTTTGGAGAGGGCAATGCCCGTCCTTTATTCTATACCCGGGATCTTATGCTCAAAGGACAGCCTCGGTTATTCAATAAGAACACCATGAAATTCTGGGTAACCGACAATGACCTGACTTATTCTGCCATCGGTTTTGGCATGGGGCAGCTTAAGGGGGAATTGCTTAACGCGGGTAGTTTTGGCCTGGTTTACAGCCCGATGATCGATAACTGGCAGGGGCAGGAATCAATGATCCTTGATATAAAGGAAATATTCTTTAAAACACGTTAGGAACAGCGGGTAAAGGTTAAAAAAACCCCCTGGAATTGGATCCAGAGGGTTCTTTTTTTAGCGGGTAAAGATCAGGCTTTGACAATATTGCCTTTTTTAAGGCATTTTGTGCAGATATAGATCTTTTTGACATGTTTGCCCATTACTACTCGGACCTTCTGCAGATTAGGCAAAAACTTGCGTTTGGTGCTGCGGACGATCTTGCTTCCTGTGCCGCCCTTTTTCTTAGCTAACCCTTTTCTGACCACTGTTTTACCGACAAGGGGGCCTTTGCCGCAAATCGCGCATTCTTTGAACATTTTAGACTCCTTAAATTTGATCCGCCTTGGCGGAGAGAAGTTAACCCCGAGCGCCGGAAGCGCGAAGGGCCAATTATGTTATATATTCACGTAAATATCGCCAGCAGGAATTCAAGTATACCCGAAATAGGTCTTTTGTCAAGGCAAATCTGGCAGGCAATTAAAGGCACAAAAATAGTTGCATAATAATAAAATTATGGTATACTCATTAAACTAGCTTGTATCAATAAGGCTGTCAATGGTGCACAGCCCGATGCCTAACCGTATGAAAAGCCCTTTATTATACGCGTCGCCCTGATAAACTTGAAGGGTGGAGTTAGTGAAGAGGGGGCCAAGAAGGAGGAGTAAACTTGCCATCAGAACTAATCAAACAACTTTTGGAAGCAGGGGTTCATTTCGGTCATAAGACTTCCCGCTGGAATCCCAAGATGAAGAAATTCATTTTCGGGGAGCGCAGCGGCATCTACATTATTGACCTGGAAAAGACCGAGGAGTGCCTGAACAAGACGCGGGATTTCCTTTTGGATATCGCCGCCAAAGGAGAATTCGTCCTTTTTGTCGGCACGAAGAAGCAGGCGCAGGAAGTCGTCCTGCGCGAGGCTCAGCGCAGCGGGATGTATTATGTCACCGAACGCTGGCCGGGCGGGATGCTTACTAATTTCGCCACGATCAAAAAGAGCATCAACCGTCTTAAGGAAATAGAGACGATGAAAAAAGACGGCACTTTCGATAATCTCAAGAAAAAAGAAGTCGCTATGCTGGAGAAGGAATTAGCGAAGCTGAACAAGAACTTTTCCGGGATCGTTCCCATGGAGCGCATGCCCAAGGCAATATTCATAGTTGACACCAAGAAAGAGGATACGGCGGTAAGGGAGGCCAGAAGGCTGAATATACCGGTCATCGGGCTTATCGATACCAACGCCGATCCTGACCTGGTGGATTATCCGATCGCCGGCAACGACGACGCGACTAAATCCATACGCATAATCACCACTTTCTTAGCCGACAGCATCGTCGAAGGAAGGAAGAAATTCTTATCCTATCTTTCGCATGAAGGCGTGGCGGTAAAGAATGATGATAGTAAAAAAGAAGGGGCCAATGAAGAGGCCGCGGCCGCCGTTATCCCGGAAGAGGAAGCGAAGATAAAGGGGAGCGGGGAGATAACCGAGGATCCCGGGGTGGTCAAGGATGATGCCCAGGACCCGAAGCGCGTTCATCCGGATGTTGCGCAGGAAAAATCAAAATTAAGAAAGAAGGTATAATCAAAATGGAAATATCGGTAAGTTTGATCAAGGAATTGAGGGAATTGAGCGCCGCCAGCATATCCGACTGTAAAAAGGTCCTGGTTGACGCGAAAGGCGACATAAAGAAGGCAATGGGCCTTTTGCGCAAACGCGGCCTGGAAAAGTCCGCCAGCAAGAAGGACAGGGCTTCCAAGGAAGGCAGGGTTGACGCGTATCTGCATACGGGCAATAAGATCGGAGTGTTGATCGAGGTGGATTCAGAGACCGATTTTGTGGCCAAGAACGAGGCGTTCGCCCAGTTCACCAAGGACCTGGCAATGCAGATCGCCGCCTGTAACCCGGCATACATTAAACGCGAAGATGTCCCGGCGGAGCTGATCGAGCAGGATACGGATAAGGATAAAGAGCTGTTCTACAAAAACAATTGCCTCCTGGACCAGGTTTTCGTGAAAGACCCCAGCATGACCGTTAAGGATTACCTGGGCAGCCTGGTGGTTAAATTCAACGAGAATATTGTTATCCGCAGGTTTATCCGTTATAAGATCGGCGAATAATGGCAAGAGGCCCTATATATAAAAGAATAGTCCTGAAATTGAGCGGTGAAGCCCTGCAGGGAAAAAAATCCCATGGTATAGATCACTCCGTCTTGGTTTCTATCTCCAGACAGATAAAAGAGATAAGGGCAATGGGTGTGGATGTGGCTTTGGTCCTGGGCGGCGGGAATATCTTCCGCGGCCAGGAGAATACCGCGTCTTTAGGGCTGAATATGGACAGGTCGGTGGCGGATTACATGGGGATGCTGGCCACGGTAATAAACGGCCTGGCATTGCAGGATACCCTGGAAAAGATGGGTATGCCGACCAGGGTAATGACCGCCATAGAAATAGAAAAGATTGCCGAGCCTTATATCCGCCGCAAGGCGATACGCCACCTGGAAAAAGGCAGGGTGGTTATATTCGTCGCCGGCACCGGCAATCCGTATTTTACCACCGATACCGCGGCGGCGCTGCGGGCGATGGAGATCAACGCGGATGTGATACTGAAGGCGACTAAGGTCGACGGGGTTTATTCCGCCGACCCGATGAAGGTCAAGGGCGCTAAGAAATACGCGAAACTCAAGTATATAGACGTGCTGAAGAAAAGGCTCAAGGTGATGGATGCGACCGCCGTGAGCCTTTGTATGGATAATAAACTGCCTATCGTGGTTTTTGATTTAACCAGGCCGGGGAACATAAACAGGGTTATAGCCGGGGAAAAGATAGGAACTACTGTAAGCTGATTTTTATCGGGAGGTGTGTCATGACAGTAAAAGAGATCCTTCATGGTACAGAAGAGAAATTAAAGAAGGCGTTGGATTTTGTGATGCGTGAATTTTCCGAGGTAAGGACCGGCAGGGCCAATCCCAGCATCGTGGAAGGCCTGCACATAGATTATTACGGGACCCCGACGATGATCAAGCAGCTTGCCGCGATCTCAGCGGCCGACGCGCATATGCTGATAATCCAGCCATGGGACCCTACGGCTATAGTCGAGATCGAGAAGGCGATACTTAAATCCAATCTGGGATTGTCGCCTTCCAATGACGGCAAGATCATCAGATTATCAGTTCCTGCTTTATCGCAGGAGCGCAGGGCCGAGCTGGTCAAGGTCCTTCACAAGAAAGCGGAAGAAGGCAGGGTGTCTTTTCGGACGATACGCCATGAGGCAAAGGCGGTGGTCGAGAAATCCGAGAAGGATAAATTTATATCCGAGGACGATAAGTTCCGCGGGATCGATGAGCTGCAGAAGCTGGTCGATAAATATATCGCCAAGACAGACGAGATCCTGAAGAATAAAGAAAAAGAAATCCTGGAGTTTTAATGAGGCAATGATTTACGGGGCGCAGTGAACGTAAATCATTAGGCCGAATTAATCCCGGCAGACGGGATGAACAAAATAGATCTGGGCCTCTAGCTCATCTGGTAGAGCACCACCCTTTTAAGGTGGCTGTGCCGCGTTCGAGCCGCGGGAGGCTCATAAATTTACCCGCTCGAATTGTTGTCGGTAAATTAATCCCCGAAGTTTGCGCAGTGCTTTTCGAAGAAAAGGATAAGCGTTCAAGCGAGGGGACAAATCCCGAGCGAAGGCGGAACCTACGGTCGCACCAGGCGCAAGTGGTACCCTGCGTTATTGGAATACTCCGGTATCCGCTTCATGGCGGAGCGTTGTGCAAGTATTGCCACCCAGCGCAATCGGAATATGCGCTGGTGTTGGATATGTATCCAAAGGGTGGATGGCGGAATTGGCATACGCGATAGCCTTAGGAGCTATTGGGGAAACCCATAGATGATCCCCGGCTCCGGTAGATACTGGTTATGCGGACGTGGCGGAATTGGCATACGCGATAGCCTTAGGAGCTATTGGGGGAAACCCTTGGGGGTTCAAATCCCTCCGTCCGCATATAGACGGATTTGAACCGGGGTATTAAGGAGGTTCTCCCGTCCGATTAGTTTAATGCCAAACGGGATTAATCCCGCTTCCTGGAGGAGTATCAGGCGGGGAAATCCTCTTCCGCCCGTTAAATACGCCGCGGAAGAAAAAAGACAAGTTTGTAAGATAACGCGGGAGTAGCTCAGTTGGTAGAGCGCTACCTTGCCAAGGTAGTTGTCGCGGGTTCGACCCCCGTCTCCCGCTTTTACTTTTGCTGGTCGAACCCCAGGGGGGTGCGGGGGAAGGATTTCCACCGCGTATTTGGGGTGACAGCGAAACGAAGTGAAGCGTCAGAGGGGCAAAGCCCCTATGAGGAGCGAGTTTTAGTTAGAGTAGTCTGCGAGCGACGGGTTCGCATCCCCGTCTCCCGCTTATTAAATTTCTGCAGTAAAAAAGGAGACAAGAATGAAGATAATGGATTTTTTATCAAAAAAATCTATTCTGGCTGATCTCAAGTCCACCAAGAAAGAAGACGTGATCAAAGAACTGGTGGACCTGCTGATCAGCTCCGGAGAAATCGATAAATCCTCCCGCGCAAAGATACTGGATTCATTGAGCGAGAGAGAATCTTTAGGCTCGACAGCCATAGGCCAGGGGATCGCTATCCCGCATGCCAAGGTCGATTGTGTCGGCAAACTGATAGGTGCGTTTGCGCTTTCCAAGAAAGGCGTAGATTTCGATTCCCTTGACGGAGAACCGGTGTATATCTTTTTCTTGCTCTTGGCCGCCCAGGATTCCGCCGGGCCGCACCTTAAGGCCCTGGCTCGCATCTCCCGTCTTTTTAAAGATAAATATTTCCGCGATAATCTCCGTTCTTGCGCTGATGAGAACGCGATCATAGACGTAATAAGTCAAGAAGACGAAAAAATATAATCCTTTGATTCAAAGATGATAGCCGAGCTAAAACGCCTTTTTAAGTGGTTATACCCGGGCATAGGCATAAAGCGTTGGATAGGATTAAGCGCCTTTGGCGTGATCCTTCTGGTCATCGGTTCAAGCGGCCTGCGCAGCGAAGAATTCTTCATGCTTCAGACGCTTGACTGGGTAATACTGTCCGCTGGCATAGTCATCCTTATCCTTGGATTCAAGCGTTTGATGGGGTCGTTGATCAACGCGATAATACCGTCATCGCGCGCGAACGAGCTGGTAGATATCCTTTATCAGCGCAGGCAGCTCGCGCGGGGGCCCAGGATCGTAGCCGTAGGCGGTGGCACGGGATTATCCATGCTTTTGACCGGGCTTAAGGAATATAGCTCCAACATTACTGCCATCGTGACGGTTGCTGACGACGGCGGATCTTCCGGGAGATTAAGGCAGCAGTTCGATATACTGCCTCCGGGGGATATCCGCAACTGCCTGGTGGCTTTGGCCGACGCCTCTACCATGATGCGCGATCTTTTTCAGTTTCGTTTCGACTCGGGCTCGGAATTAGCCGGGCATAGCTTTGGCAACCTGTTCATTACCGTAATGACCAGGCTTACCGGAGATTTCGAGAAGGCGATCCGCGAGACAAGCAAGGTGCTGGCCTTGAGGGGGCAGGTTATCCCGTCTTCTTTGAGCAACGTGACCCTGGCCGCGGAATACGCGGATGGCTCGGTGGTTGAAGGCGAGAATAAAATACCCCGGGGGCATAAGCCGATACGGAAGGTTTATCTTAAGCCTGAACATCCGGCACCGGCGCCTGAGGCTATAAAGGCCATTGATGAAGCCGAGATTATTGTTTTAGGGCCGGGCTCGCTTTATACCAGCATAATACCTAACCTCTTGATAAAAGAGATAAGCGACAAGATCGTTGCCTCAAGGGCGATAAAGGTTTACGTGTGTAATGTGATGACCCAGCCCGGAGAGACGGACGGTTACAGCGCTTCACAGCATGTCCGTGCCCTGGTCGAGCACAGCCACCCGGGGATAATAGATTATTGCATAGTGAATACGGGAAAGTTGCCTGTCCAGGTGTTGAAGCGCTATGAGGAAGGCAACGCGTATTCGGTCGTCAGTGACCGCAAGAATATCCAGAACATGGGGTATCGGATCATTGAGGAAGATACGGGTTCGGTTTCAGAGGGTGTTATCAGGCATGACCATTTGAAATTGGCTAATATCATATTAGGCCTTCAGGAAGAGCTATAGGAAAAAATGAGCGTGATCAAGAAAAAGATGACCGTTAAGAATAAGCAGGGGCTTCACGCCCGGCCTGCCGCTATGTTCGTGCAGGTGGCTAATAAATTCGAATCGTCCATTTCGGTGAGCCGCGACCTGGAAAAGGTCAACGGCAAGTCCATTATGGGGATACTTATGCTGGGCGCGGAACAGGGCAGCGAGATAATCGTCGAAGCTGACGGAAAAGACGCGGAACTCGCGGTGGTTGAATTGGAAAAGATTCTGGATAAAGAGGAGCAGAGATGATCACTCTGAAAGGCATAGCTGCGGCTCCGGGTATATGCATCGCCAAGGCGTACCGCCTGGGCAAGGAAGAATTCGAGATCGCCAGGCAGTCGATAAATCCCGAAGAGATACCTTTGCAGCTGCAGTTGTTCGAGGAAGCCCTGATCGCCACGCGCAGGGAGATAATCGAGCTGCAGAAAAGGATCGCCAAGGATATGGGCCAGGAAGAGGCCCAGATATTCGACGCGCATCTTTTGGTGTTGGAAGACCGGATGCTTATCGAAGAGGTCATCCACCGCCTGAAGAAAGAGCAGATAAACGTCGCTTTTATCTTTTCCGAGGTGCTGAAAAAATATATCGAGGTTTTTTCCAAGATCGAGGATGAATACCTCAGGGAGCGTACCGCTGACCTGAACGATGTCGGCAAACGGATATTGCGCAATCTGCTGGGTAAAGAACAGCGGGGGTTGAAGGATCTGAAGGAGAGGGTGGTGGTAATCGCCCATGACCTGTCGCCGTCGGATACTGCGGCTATGCATAAACAGCTGGTCAGCGGTTTTGTCACCGACATCGGCGGTAAGACCTCGCATACGGCGATCATGGCCAAATCCCTGGAGATCCCGGCGGTCGTGGGTACGGTGGACGCCACATCCAGGATCAAAAGCGGTGATATCATCATAGTCGATGGGAGCATGGGCATTATCATCGTGAATCCTGATGAAGACACCATGCATATCTACCAGGAAGAAGAGGTAAAGCTTAAAGGCATTTCCGAGAAATTCCTGGGGGTAAAAGACCTGCCGGCGGTCACCGCGGACGGCAAGAACGTCGAGATCTGCGCGAACATTGAACTGCCGGATGAGATAGTCTCGGTTAAGATCCACGGCGCGCAGGGGATCGGGCTTTACCGCACCGAATTCTTTTACATGAACCGCAAAGACGCCCCCACTGAAGAAGAGCATTTTCAGGCTTATAAATATGTCGCAGAGGCGATGAATCCGCATCCTGTGGTCATTCGCACCCTGGACCTGGGAGGGGATAAATATCTCTCGCAATTCGAGATGCCCAAGGAGATCCAGCCGTTCCTGGGATGGCGGGCTATTCGTTTCTGCCTCGCCAGGCCGGATGTATTTAAGCTGCAGCTGCGGGCGATATTGCGGGCCTCGGCTTTCGGCAAACTTAAACTGATGTATCCGATGATCTCGGGTATAGAGGAGTTGAGGCAGGCCAACGCGATCCTGAATGAATGCAAGGAAGAACTGCGCAAATCCCGGCTGCATTTCGACGAGAATATCGAGGTGGGGGTGATGATCGAGGTGCCTTCGGCCGCCTTGACCGCCGACCTTCTGGCCAAGGAAGCGAATTTCTTCAGCATCGGGACCAACGACCTTATCCAGTACGCCCTGGCTGTTGACCGGGCCAATGAAAAAGTGGCCTATCTGTATGAACCGGCGCATCCCGCTGTTTTGAGGATGATCAAGAATGTCATTGACGCCGCGCACGCCAATAATATCTGGGTGGGGATGTGCGGGGAAATGGCATCGGATGAGCTTTTTGTCCTGATCCTTCTGGGCATGGGGCTTGATGAGTTCAGCATGCCTCCTTCAGCTATCTCGATCGTTAAGTATATAATCCGCTCGGTGAGCGTTGAACAGGCCAGGAAGATCGCCGAAGAGGCGATGTCCTTGTCGACCGCCAAAGCGATAGAAGCGTTAATGCAAACGAAAATCAAAGAGATACTGCGATGAAAGTAGTGATACTGGCAGCCGGTTACGGTACGAGGCTCTATCCTTATACGAAGAATTTCCCCAAGCCTTTGCTTGAGGTGAATAAGAAGCCGATAATCGATTATCTGATGGATAAGCTGGCGCTTATCCCCGGGATATCAAAGATAATCGTTGTAAGCAATGCCCGCTTCTTTGATAATTTCATGGATTGGCGCGAAGGGTTAAAGCGGCGCAGGCTGGTGAAGGTGTTTAACGACCTTACTCTAAGCCCCGAGGAAAAACTCGGCGCTATCGGCGATATGGACCTGGTGTTCAGGACCGAGGGGTTCGACGATGATTTTCTGGTGATCGGCGGCGACAATTTTTTCAGGGAGCCGTTGAATGGTTTTGTCGGCTATGCCCGAAAGAGGAAGAACGCCGTCACTATCGGGGTATGCGACATCAAGGATAAAAAAGAGGCCCGTAATTTCGGCGTGGTCAGTTTAAACCGCCAGGGCCTGGTAAAGCGATTCCAGGAGAAGCCGGCCAGGCCCGCTTCCAGCCTTATCGGGATGTGCCTGTATTATTTCCCTAAAGGCCGGAACGCTTTGATAAGAAAATACCTGCAAGACCCGAAGAATCCGCGGGACGCCGCCGGTTCATATATAAAATGGTTGAGCAGCAACGCCAGGGTGTATGGTTTTGTGTTCAAGGATTCCTGGTTTGATATCGGGCGCATAGATACCTATAATAAGGTAAGGCATATAACAAAAGGAGAAAGGTAAGAATGGAAAAGTTCTTGTTTACTTCAGAGTCGGTCACCGAAGGGCATCCGGATAAAGTATGCGATCAGATCTCAGACGGAGTTCTGGATGAGGTTTTGAAGAATGACCCTAAAGGAAGGGTAGCCTGTGAGACCTATGTGACTATGGGGCTTTTGATCGTAGGGGGAGAGATCACCACGCATTCTTACGTCGATATACATAAATTAGCCAGGCATATAATCAAGGATATAGGTTATACCCATCCTAAATACGGGTTTGATTACCAGACCTGCGCCATTGTCAATACTATTCACAGCCAGTCGCCGGATATCTCGCAGGGCGTTGATACCGGCGGCGCCGGAGACCAGGGGATCATGTTCGGTTATGCCTGCAAAGAGACCAAAGAGCTGATGCCTTTGCCTATCGCACTGGCCCACGGCCTGTCAAAACGCCTGAGCGAAGTACGCAAAAAGGGCATATTAAAATATCTGGGGCCGGACGGAAAAAGCCAGGTAACTGTAGAGTATCATAACGGCAAGCCGGTGCGCGTAGATTCAGTGGTCCTGGCCAGCCAGCATACCGCTGAGATACTGGATAAGAGCGGAATGAATATCACCAACACTGCCCGCAAAGAGATGATCAAGGTGGTGGCCGAAGACGTCCTTAATGGCTGGATCGATAAAGACACCAAATATTACGTGAACCAGACCGGAAAGTTCCTGATCGGCGGGCCGCAGTCCGATACCGGGATGACCGGAAGGAAGATCATCGTGGATACTTATGGCGGGACAGTCCCGCACGGAGGAGGGGCATTCTCCGGAAAAGACCCGACCAAGGTAGACCGGTCAGCGGCTTATATGTGCAGGTATGTAGCCAAGAACCTGGTAGCTGCGGGTATCGCCGATAAATGCCTGATCCAACTGGCTTATGTTATCGGGTATGCCGAGCCTTTGTCGGTTTTCGTCAATACCTACGGTACCGGAAAACTATCCGACAACAATATCGTGAAATTGATCCGCCAGAATTTTGACCTTACCCCCAAAGGAATCATTGAATCATTGAATCTTTTAAGGCCTATATATAGGAAGACGGCGGCATACGGCCATTTCGGCAGGAACGAGCCGGAATTCACCTGGGAGTCTTTGGACAAGGTTGGAACATTGAAGGAAGCCGCGTCAAAATTATAAATAAGGAGTATAAATGAAATATGACATCAAGGATATCAAACTAGCCAAAAAAGGCGCTTTGCGTATCGAATGGGCGCGGAACAACATGCCGGTATTAGCCCTGATCGCCCGGCGCTTTAAGAAAGAGCAGCCGTTAAAAGGCCTGACTATAGCCGCCTGCCTGCATGTCACTACTGAGACAGGCGTGTTGATGGAGGTATTGAAGGCCGGAGGCGCTAATGTGGCTGTTTGCGCGTCCAATCCTTTGTCTACCCAGGATGATGTAGCCGCTTCTTTGGCGCAGAACCTGAAGGTCCCGGTCTTCGCGATCAAAGGCGAAGACACAAAGACTTATTATAATCATATCCGTTCGGCTTTGGCGCTATCGCCTAATGTCACCATGGATGACGGGGCTGACCTTGTTTCGGTGATCCATCAGAACCCGGGGCTGTACTGCCGCAAAGGAATTATCGGCGGCACAGAAGAAACCACTACCGGGGTTATACGTTTGCGCGCGTTGGCCAAGGACGGAAAGCTGCGTTATCCGATCATCGCGGTGAACGACGCCATGACCAAGCATATGTTCGATAACCGTTACGGTACAGGCCAGTCAACGATCGACGGGATAATCCGGGCTACGAATAAACTGGTAGCGGGGTCTAATTTTGTGGTTTGCGGTTATGGCTGGTGCGGAAGAGGGCTGGCCAGCAGGGCTCAGGGAATGGGCGCGAATGTGATCGTGGTAGAGGTTTCTCCGCTTAAGGGTTTGGAAGCGGTCATGGACGGATACAGGGTTATGACCATTAAAGAGGCCAGTAAGATCGGCGATATATTCGTCACGGTCACCGGGGATATCAACGTTATCCGCAAAGAGCATTTTCAGACGATGAAAGACGGGGCGATAGTGGCTAATTCCGGTCATTTTAACGCCGAGATAGAGATCTCCGCTTTGGAAAAGCTGTCTAAAAGCAAAAGGATCATCCGCGATTTCGTGCTTGAATACAACTTGAAAAGCGGCCGCAGGGTATACCTGCTGGGCGAGGGGAGATTGATCAATCTCGCCGCGGCTGAAGGCCACCCCGCACAGGTCATGGATATGTCGTTTTCCAACCAGGCATTGGGCGTGGAATATATGAAGAGGTATTATAAAGAACTGGGAAATGACGTGTATAAAGTCCCGGAGCCTATTGATAACGAGATCGCCAGGCTTAAATTGAAGTCAATGGGCGTGTCAGTGGATAAATTGACTGCTGAGCAGGAAAAATATCTGTCAAGTTGGGAAATGGGTACTTGAAATGTTTGCCCCGGCTCAGAAACTGCTGTGAAAAGCGCAAATCCTTTTCACAGCATTCGCCGGGATAAATTCGCAGACGTTTCACTATAACTTGCGTCGCTAAAAACACTCCGTAAGTTATCTGCTCATTTAGGAAATGGGTACTTGAAATGTTTGCCCCGGCTCAGAAACTGCTGTGAAAAGCGCAAATCCTTTTTACAGCATTCGCCGGGATAAATTCGCACATATAGCTTATGTCGTGGTAATAAGCAATTAACAGCTCCATAAGTTATGTGCTCATTGAGGAACGGATTATGTCTATACGAAGAATAGGGGTATTGACTTCCGGCGGTGATTCTCCGGGGATGAACGCGGCCGTGCGCGCTGTGGTGCGTGCGGGAACGAACAGTAACCTGGAAATGATGGGGATATTCCGCGGTTATTCCGGGTTGATCAATGAGGAGTTAAAGGTCCTTGACCATCGTTCGGTCTCGAATATAATATCGCGCGGCGGGACGATCCTGAAAACAGCGCGCTGCCCGGAATTCTTAAGTGAAGCCGGTCAGCAGAGGGCTGTCCAGACCATAAAGAAATTCAATATTGACGGGTTGGCCTTGATTGGAGGGGACGGGACTTACCACGGGGGCATTGTATTATCCAAAAAATGGAATATCCCTTGTATTGGCATCCCCGGGACGATAGATAACGATATAAACGGCACGGATTCCACAATAGGCGCGGATACCGCGGTAAATACCGCATTGGACGCCATTGATAAGATCCGGGATACCGTTACTTCCATGGAGCGGGTTTTTGTAGTCGAAGTCATGGGCAGGGAATCAGGTTTTATTGCCATGCAAGTCAGTCTGGCCGGAGGCACGGAAGATGTTTTGATCCCTGAACGTAAATTCGACCTGCATAAAATGTGCCATGATATAGTGGAAGGCAATCTTCGGGGCAAGGTAAGTTGGATAGTTGTGGTCGCCGAAGGCGCGGCTAAGGCCGAAGATGTTGCCCGTCAGATCACCGAGATCACTACCCTGGAAACGCGCGTGGCAGTATTAGGGCATGTCCAGCGCGGAGGGGCTCCTACGGCAAAAGACCGGATCCTGGCCAGCAGGCTGGGCGCGGAGGCGGTAAAACTGCTGGCTGAAGGCGTATCCGGGAAATCCGTGGGCGTTATCTCGGATGAGATCAACATAGTTGACCTGGAATTCGCGATCACCAAGAAAGAGGTCAACACGGATAATTTCTATAATTTGATCAGAACTTTAACTTAACGTTGTCCCGACGCCTGAACGCTGCGGTGATTCAAAAGAAATCACCTTGCAGGCGCCGGGATCCCCGCTTACGCGGGATTTCACTGAATAATCGTTTCGGTGTTTAATAATTCGCACTTATAACTTATGTCGTAGCAATAAGCAGTTGACAGCTCCATAAGTTATGTGCTCATTAAGGAGAGTAAGATGGGAAGAAAACCGGTTGATGTCCAGAAATTAGCGAAAGACCTGATAATGACGGATGACCTGGCGGTAAAAAAGGCCCTGGCCAAGAAGATAAGCGACCTGGCCTATAAAAAGGGGATATATCTGTCCAGTATACACGATTTTTACATGGCCCGCGGCAAAGGCGAATTCACCGGATTTACCGTGCCGGCGATCAATCTGCGCTGCATGACCTATGACCTGGCCAGGGCGATATTCAGGGTAGCCAAAAAGAACAACGCCGCGGCTTTTATCTTTGAGATCGCCAAGTCGGAGATGGGTTATACCGCCCAGCCGCCGATCGAATATTCCAGCGTGATACTGGCAGCCGCCATAAAAGAGGGATTCAGCGGACCGGTGTTCATCCAGGGCGACCATTTCCAGGTCAACGCCAAGAAATTCGCAGAGGACCCGGAAAAGGAAATAGAAAGCCTGAAGGCCTTGATCAACGAAGCGGTGGAGAACGGGTTCTACAATATTGATATTGATTCTTCGACCGTGGTTGACCTGACCAAGAGCGACATTAAGAAGCAGCAGTTGAACAATTATAAGGCCTGCGCCAAACTTACCCAGTTCATCCGCAGGATAGAACCGCGCGGTATTGAGGTATCGGTAGGCGGGGAGATCGGAGAAGTGGGGAGCAAGAATTCCACTCCTGAAGACCTGCGGGCGTTTATGACCGGATACAAAGAGGCTTTGCGCAAAGGCCTTACCGGCATAAGCAAGATCAGCATTCAGACCGGGACTTCGCACGGCGGTGTGGTATTGCCTGACGGCAGCGTTGCCAAGGTCAATCTTGATTTTGATACGCTGAAGAATCTCTCTAAGTTAGCCCAGCAGGAATTCGGCCTGGCCGGCGCGGTACAGCACGGCGCGTCCACTCTGCCGGATGACGCGTTTCACCATTTTCCGGAGAACGATACCGCCGAAGTCCATCTGGCTACCAGTTTCCAGAACATGATCTATGACAGCAAGCATTTTCCGGCGGAGCTAAAAACGAAGATCTATGAATGGCTTACGGTGAACTCCGCCTCTGAGAAGAAGGCCGGGGATTCCGATGACCAGTTTTTCTATAAGGCCCGCAAAAAGGCGTTGGGGCCGTTCAAGAAAGAGATAATGAGCCTGCCGGACCAGGTGCGCGACGCGATTGCCGCCGAAATCGAGGATAAATTCGATTTCCTTTTTAAGCAGTTGAACGCGGTGAACAACCGGGAGCTGGTTGATAAATACATAAAGCTGAAGAGGGTGATCATTCGCAAGAGAAAAGAAACCGGGCCGGTGCATCATGACGGAGAAGGCGCTGATTAGTCTATAGTTGATAATCGATAGTCTATAATCAATTATAATGAAAGAGGTGACAATGCGCTCAGATACGATCAAGAAAGGTTTGGAAAGAGTTCCTCACCGCGCGCTTTTGCACGCGACCGGATTGGGCAGAAAAGACCTGGCTCGCCCGTTCATCGGCGTGGCTACGTCCTTCACCGACCTTATCCCCGGGCATATCGGGATGCGCGATCTGGAGCGTTTTATAGAACGCGGCGTCTGTTACGGAGGAGGAGTGCCCTTTTTCTTCGGCATCCCCGGGATCTGCGACGGTATTGCTATGGGGCATTTGGGTATGTGCTATCCTTTGGCGACCAGAGAGTTGATCGCCGATTCCATTGAATCTGTCTGCAACGCGCATCAGTTGGACGGTCTGGTTTGCCTGACTAACTGTGATAAGATAACTCCCGGCATGATCATGGCCGCGACCAGGTTGAATATTCCCACTATAGTAGTTACCGCCGGGCCGATGATGAGCGGCAGGTTTCGTAAGAAGAAACTGGCTTTTGTCCACGATTCATATGAAGCCTTGGCCAGGGCTAAAAAAGGCGATATCTCTCCGGAAGAACTGACTTGCCTGGAGATGGAGGCTTGTCCAGGGGCGGGTTCATGCCAGGGTTTGTACACCGCCAATACTATGGCTTGTTTGACCGAGGCTATGGGAATGTCGCTTCCCGGCTGCGGCACGGCGCTGGCGGTCTCCGCCAAGAAGCGCAGGATCGCCCAGGCCAGCGGCGAAAGGATAGTCCAGTTGGTCAGGAAGGATATCAAGCCGAAGGATATTATCAACAAAAAATCCCTGGAAAACGCCATCCGCGTGGATATGGCTTTAGGCGGTTCGAGCAATACGGTGCTGCATCTGACCGCTATTGCCCATGAGGCTGGTATAAAACTCGATCTGAAGAAATTTGACGATGTATCCAAAGATACTTCGCATATAACCTTATTGGAACCCGCGGGAAGCCATTATATGGAAGACCTGGAGTATGCCGGAGGGATACCCGCGGTGCTTAAGAGATTGAAGGGAAAACTCAACAATACAATGACGGCAAGCGGCAGCAAGGTTTACGCGATCGCTGATAATGCGGAAATAGCCGATGATGAAGTTATCCGGCCGTTTAGCCGCGCCTATCATAAGGAAGGCGGTATCGCGGTGCTTTACGGGAACCTCGCACCTAACGGCGCGGTGGTCAAGCAGTCCGCGGTCAGCCCCAAGATGATGAAATTTACCGGTAAAGCCAGGGTCTTTAACCGGGAAGAAGAAGCTATGCAGGTGATCCTCGCCCAGAATGTCCATCCCGGCGAGGTCCTGGTGATCCGTTATGAAGGGCCTTCGGGAGGCCCGGGTATGCGCGAGATGCTCGCGCCCACCGCCGCTATCGTGGGTATGGGCCTGGCTGAATCCGTTGCCCTGATCACCGACGGAAGATTTTCCGGCGGGACCAGCGGCCCTTGCCTGGGGCATGTCTCTCCGGAAGCCGCCGCAAAAGGACCGATTGCGATTATCAAAAACGGCGATATAATAAACATAGATATACCTAACCGTAAACTTGAGGTTAAATTAACCAAGGCGCAGATCGCCAAAAGATTTAAAAACTGGAAAGCGGTGGAACCGAAGATCAAGACCGGATACCTTGCCAGGTACAGCCGGATGGTTTCATCCGCGGATAAAGGAGCGGTGGTCAGCTAATATGAACGGCGCGCAGATATTAATAGAGTGTCTTAAGAAAGAGGGCGTTGAGGTTATCTTCGGGTATCCCGGGGGACAGGTCCTGCCTTTGTTCGATAAGCTTTACGATGCGCCTGTAAGGTTTATTCTGGTCAGGCATGAACAAGCTGCCGCACACGCGGCTGACGGTTATGCCCGGGCCACCGGAAAGGTCGGGGTTTGCCTGGCTACATCAGGGCCGGGCGCGACTAACCTGGTTACCGGCATAGCCAATGCCTTTATGGATTCCATTCCCATGGTCGCCATTACCGGACAGGTGAAATCTTTCCTGATCGGCAATGATGCCTTTCAGGAAGCGGATATCACCGGCATAACCCGTCCGGTCACCAAACATAACTTTTTAGTCAAAGACGTAAAGGACCTGGCCCGGATCGTGCGCGAGGCTTTTCATATCGCCTCTACCGGCCGCCCCGGCCCGGTGCTTATTGATATCCCGACGGATATTCAGATGCAGGAAATCGAATTTATCTGGCCGGAGACTGTCGAGATGCGCAGTTATAAACCCACATATTTCGGCCATCCCGGACAGATCAAGAAAGCGGTAAAGCTGATCAATGAGTCGAAGAAACCGATAATCTACGCCGGCGGCGGCGTGATCCTTTCCAACGCCTCGGCGGAGCTTCGTGAATTCGCCGATAAGATCAAAGCGCCTGTGACCATGACCCTGATGGGCCTGGGCGCATTCCCGGCTGACAGCCCGTTTTCCCTGGGCATGCTCGGGATGCACGGTACCGCTTACGCTAATCACGCGGTCATGACAGCTGACCTGATAATAGCGGTCGGCAGCCGTTTTGACGACCGGGTTACCGGAAAGCTGGATACCTTTGCCAAGAACGCCAAGATAATACATATAGATATAGATCCGTCATCGATCAGCAAAAACGTCAAGGTGGATATACCGATTGTCGGCGACGTTAAGAACGTCCTGGGGCAGTTGTTGGAAGAGATCAAGAAAGGCCCGGATACAAGGGATTGGCTGAAGACCGTCGAATCTTTGAAGAAGAAGCATCCTTTAAAATATGAGGGTAAAGAAAAGATCAACCCGCAGTATATAATCGAGCAGATCTCGGAGATAACCGGTTCGAACGCGATCATTGCTACCGAGGTGGGGCAGCATCAGATGTGGGCCGCCCAGTGGTATAAACATATGCATCCGCGGTCGTTTATTTCTTCGGGCGGATTAGGGACGATGGGCTTTGGGTTCCCCGCGGCAATGGGCGCTAAAGTCGCCTGCCCGGATAAAACGGTATTCAATATCGCCGGAGACGGCTCGATCCAGATGAATATACAGGAACTGGCCACCTGCGTTTGCAACAAAATAAACGTGAAGGTGGCGATATTGAACAACGGTTACCTGGGTATGGTCAGGCAATGGCAGGAGCTTTTCTATAAACACCGCTACGCTTATACCTGTTTGTATAACCCGGATTTCGTTAAGCTTGCCGAAAGTTACGGCGCAATGGGCATCAGGGTTACCACAAAAGAAGAGGTTAGGCCGGCTATAGAAAAAGCGATCGCCACCGATAATGTGGTTTTCATCGATTTCCACGTCGAGCCTGAAGAGAACGTGTTTCCTATGGTCCCTGCGGGTGAGTCCATCGATAAGATGATCGGAGGCCTGGCATGAGACACACGATCTCGGTCTTAGTTGAGAATAAATTCGGGGTGTTGGCGCGCATCGCCGGGCTTTTCAGCGCCCGGGGTTATAATATCGCTTCTTTAGCGGTCAGCGAGACGCAGGATCCGGCTATATCTTATATGACTATTGTGGTTGACGCCAAGGATGAGAAGATCCTGGAGCAGATCAAGAAGCAGTTGAATAAGCTGATCGATGTGGTCACGGTCACTGATTTCACCAAGAAGGACCATGTCGAGCGCGAGTTGATATTGGCTAAGATCAATCTGGCGGCCAAGGATAAGCCCCGGCTGGAGAAATTGCTGAATAAATACGCCGGGCAAATGATCCAGCATAAATCCGATATCGCCATAATCGCGGTTGTCGGCGAGCAGGCGCAGATCAAGCTTCTGCTTGAGGGCCTGAAAGGGTTCGGGGTCAAGGAGTTAGTAAGGACAGGCAAAATAGCGGTAGGCTGAATTGATCTATAGTCGATAATCTATAATCGATAGTCTCAGACGGATGTATTTCATTAAATCAAGCGGTTTAAAAAACAACCAGGAGGAGAAATGGCTAAGATCTATTATGACAATGACGCTGACCTGAATCTTCTTAAAGGCAAGAAGATCGCGATCATCGGATACGGTATCCAGGGCAGGGGACAGTCTTTATGTCTGAGGGATTCGGGATGCGATGTTGTGGTTTCGGAGATGGAAGGCACGCCGAATTTCGAACAGGCTAAAAAAGACGGGTTCATCCCGGTTTCCGCCGCTGAAGCGGCAAAACAGGCGGATATAATCCAGATCCTCACCCAGGATCATGTCCAGGCTAAAGTTTATAGCGAATCTATAAAGCCCAACCTGAAAAAAGGCAAAGCGCTTTGTTTCTCGCACGGGTTCAATATCCGTTTTAAACAGATAAAACCCGGGAAGAACATTGATGTATTCATGATCGCCCCTAAAGGCCCTGGCGCTCTGGTCAGGCGTATGTATGAGGAAGGAAAAGGCGTTCCTTGTTTGATCGCTGTTTTCCAGGATGCCACAGGCCAGGCCAAGCAATTGGCGTTAGCTTACGCGAAAGGCCTTAAGGCTACCACTGCCGGCGTGATCGAAACCACTTTCGAGGAAGAGACCGAGACCGACCTTTTCGGCGAACAGGCGGTTCTTTGCGGCGGTGTAAGCGAGTTGATCAAAGCCGGGTTTGATACTCTGATCGAAGCCGGATACCAGCCGGAGATAGCGTATTTCGAAGTGCTGCATGAATTAAAGCTGATCACCGATTTGATCCAGGAAAAAGGGATCAGCGGGATGCGCCGGGGCGTTTCCAATACCGCCTGCTATGGCGATCTTTCCCGCGGCCCGAGGATCATTACCGAGAAGACCCGGAAAGAGATGAAGAAAATATTGAAAGAGATACAGAAAGGTAAATTCGCCAAGGAATGGATCAAAGAGAACGAATTAGGCCGGCCGAATTTTAACAAATTGCTCAAGGACGGCGATACGCATAAGATAGAAGAAGTAGGAAAGCAGCTCAGGGAAATGATGCCCTGGATGAAAAAATAATCAATAATCAAGACCCGGTCTTCTAACATACTGCGATTAGATGAGTTATAAGACCGGGTCTTGGAGACATATGGAAAAAATAATCATATTTGACACGACTCTGCGGGATGGAGAGCAGGCCCCTGGTGCTTCTTTGAACCATAAAGAAAAGCTGGAGGTGGCTTCCGGCCTGGCGGATCTGGGAGTGGATATAATCGAGGCAGGGTTCCCTGTTTCTTCGCCAGGTGATTTCGAATCAGTCAAGGCTATTGCCAAGTCCATCAAAGGCCCGGTAATTTGCGGCCTGGCCCGGGCGGTTAAAGCGGATATCGATGCAGTGCGGGACGCGGTAAAGCCGGCGCGTCGATCGCGGATCCACGTTTTTCTGGCTACTTCCAAGGTCCACATGCAGTATAAATTGAAGAAAGCTGAAGGCGAGATACTCAGGCTTGCGGTTGAGTCGGTCAAATACGCCAGGAACCTCTGCGGGGATATCGAGTTCTCCCCGGAAGACGCCTCGCGCACGGAAAGGGAATTCCTTTTTAAGGTCGTTGAGGCTGTGATCGCCGCCGGCGCTTCCACGGTTAATATCCCGGATACTGTCGGTTATACCGATCCCGGCGAATACGGGGACCTGATCAAGTCGATAAAATCGAATGTCTCGAATATCAATAAGGCGGTCATCTCGGTGCATTGTCATAATGACCTTGGCCTGGCCGTGGCTAATTCGCTTTCCGCGATCAAGAACGGGGCGAGGCAGGTTGAATGCACGGTGAATGGTATAGGCGAGAGGGCAGGCAACGCCTCGGTTGAAGAGATCGTTATGGCCTTGAAGACCCGCAAGGATATTTACTCCGGCCTGGAAACCCATATCAATACCAGCCAGATCTACAAGGTCTCCAGGTTGGTCAGCAAGCTTACCGGTTTCGCGGTCGCTCCCAATAAGGCTATTGTCGGCGGCAACGCCTTCAGGCATGAATCCGGGATACATCAGGACGGGGTGTTGAAAGAACGCTCGACCTATGAGATAATCCGGCCGGAAGATGTCGGCTTTACCGGCTCGGGGATCGTTCTGGGAAAGCATTCGGGCCGCCACGCACTTAACGAAAGACTGAAAGAGCTGGGTTTTATTAACCTAAGTCAGGCGGAGCTGGATAAAGTCAATGCCAGGTTCAAAGAGCTGGCGGATAAGAAGAAAACGGTTTTTGACGACGACCTCATCTCCCTTGTCGAGGATGAGATAAAGACCAGCAAGCCGGTGTGGAGCCTGGATAGTTTTGTCACTACTTCCGGGACCAGGATCGTCCCGTCCGCCGAGGTTGCCCTTAAATATAAGAGCCAGCTGGTTCGCGCTAAATCAACCGGCGACGGGCCGGTCGATGCCTGCTTTAAGGCCATAGACAAGCTCACCGGAATTAAATGCGAATTGCAGGATTACCGCATCGAGGCGGTCACCAAAGGCAAGGACGCTCTCGGAGAGGTCAGCCTTAAGCTGAAGGCAAAAGGCAAGGTCGCCTCCAGCCGCGGTTCAAGCACGGATATTATCGAGTCTTCAATCCGGGCGTATCTCAACGCAGTGAATAAGATCGAAAGCCTTTGACACAACTTACTTAATGATTAAAGAATCCGCCAAGCAGATTTACGGAATTCTGGGGTATCCCGCCAAACACAGCCTTTCCCCGTTAATGCACAACGCCGCTTTCAAAGCCCTGAATATCGACGCCGAATACCGCATATTTGAAATAGAACGCAATGCATTAGACGCGTTTTTCGCGGATATATTCAAGCAGGATATCAAGGGTTTCAACATAACCGTTCCCTATAAAGAAGAGGCGATCAGGTATTTGGATTACATACATCCGGACGCCCGGATGATCGCCGCGGTGAATACCGTAAAGGTCTCCGGACATAAACTGGAAGGTTTTAATACCGACGGCGCAGGGTTTATTAAAAGCCTCCATGAAGATCTGGGCTTCGACCCGAAAGGAATGAAGATCGCGGTTTTGGGGGCCGGTGGCGCAAGCAAGGCTATAACTTTTGCTCTGTGCGGGTTAAAACCCCGGAAGATCGCTATTTATAACCGTGACCTGGAAAAAGCCCGGCATTTGATTTTGCGGCTGGCTGAGAATTTCAAGGATATTGAATTAAAATTAGCCGCGAGGACCGAAGATCTGGACATCGAAGATGCCGACCTGCTGGTGAATACCACGTCCGTGGGAATGGCCCCGGGAGATAAATTGCTAATGGAGCCTAAATATTTGCGTAAAGGGCTTTTGGTTTATGACCTGGTTTATAATCCGGCCTGCACCAAACTTTTGGAAACAGCCCGGCAAAAAGGATGCCGGACGGCGAACGGGCTGGGCATGCTTTTGTACCAGGGTATGGGTTCATTACAGATATGGACCGGCAAAAAAGCGCCTAAATCCATAATGGAGGAAGCCATAAAGGAGGGGAAATGTTTATGAGAGCGAGAAGCTATTTTCTGATCCCGGTTTTTATCCTTATTGTTTTATCTTTGTTTGCCGCGGATACCTTTGCCGGGCTTGTTGATGATCAGGCTATGGCAAAAGGGGATGATTATTATAAGAAAATGAAGTATGACCAGGCCATATTGGAGTTCGGCAAGGTTATCGCGCTCGCTCCCCGGGATTCCTCCGGTTATGTCAATCGCGGGCTTGCCTACCGGGCCAAAGGGGATTTTGACAAGGCGATCGCTGATTTTGACAAAGCCCTGGAGATCGATCCCTCGGATCATACGGTATATAATGACCGCGGCAAGGCTTATGAATACAAAGGATACCTGATCAAGGCCCTGAGCGATTTCAGCAAGGCGATAAAGATCAATACCCGTTACGCGCAAGCGTATTATAACCGCGGGTTGGTCTATCAGAAGAAGTCGCATTATGAGCAGGCTATCGCTGATTACAACAAGGCTATCGCCATAAATCCACGGGAATACATCTTTTATTTGAGCCGGGGCGTGGCTTATTATTATCAAGGAAACCTGGAAAAGGCGATCGAGGATTGGAGCCGGCTTAACCGCAAAGATGTCCAGAGCCCGGTCAGGATAAAGATCCCTTTTGTGGCCGGGGATAAATAAATGCGAAAGATCTCACTTGCGTTATGGGCTATATTCGGACTCTGCGTTGCGTTTTTTATCTATACAAGGATCGCGTATTTTATCGAGGCCAGAACGGTCCTGCCGCAGGCCCGGGGGTTCGTCGGTAAATTCTACGCAAGGTATAACGCCAGGGATTTCGGTTACATATATGACAAGCTTTCTGCCGCGAAATTCAAGAAGAATATAAGCCGCCCGGATTTCGATAAACTAATGGGCATTGTGTACGCCAATCTGGGCAAGGCTAAAAGCGCCAAGTTGACCGGCTGGAATATCCGGCATTCCAAGGGCGCGCTTTATTGCGATATGCGCTATCGGATAACGCATGACAACGCTGAGGCTAAAGAGAATTTTACCCTGATTCGTTACCAGGGGGCGTGGCTTTTGTCAGGCTACCATATTAATTCGAAGAACCTGATCCTAAAAAAATAAGGTCATTTTAAAAAGGCAACAGTTTATGCTCGTCAGGGATCTTAAGCAGTGCCCGGAATTCGTCGCCGGTGACGGCTCGGTTTTGAGGGAATTGCTCCATCCGGATAAGGCGGATCTGCGCATCGGGTACAGCCTGGCGCGCGCCGCGGTAAAGCCCGGGCAGGTCACCATCCCACACCGGCTTAAAACATCCGAGGTGTATTATATACTCAACGGCAAAGGCGTTATGTATATCAACGGGAGGTCACGCAAGGTGCTGCCTGGCTGCGCGGTTTATATCCCTCCGGGAGCGCGGCAATATATAAAGAATACAGGACGGCAAAGCCTGCTTTTTTTGTGCATAGTAGATCCTGCCTGGCGCAAGGAAGATGAGAAAGTCTTTGTCTGATAAATCCACAATTTAAAGATTTATGAAGATCCTGATCGCCGTATTTATTATACTGGCTGCAATATCAATATGCGATATCGCCGTATCAGCGGCTCCGGTTGCCGGGAAGTAGATCTCTGCCGAGGACGCCCCGGCCGGGGTCAGGGCTTTGGATAAAAAGAAGATACCCGGGATAAGAACATCGCCGGGCAGGTAAAAACGGTCTGGGCAAAACTGCGGGAAGGATTTGAATAACATTGCAATCTGGTGTAATTGGCACCCCGCGCAATCGGAATATGCGTTGGTGTTGAGCCGTTATGATAATTACACCTGACGCAATCGGAATATGCGTCAGTGTTGAGCCTTTATGATAATTACACCTGACGCAATCGGAATATGCGTTGGTGTTGAGCCGTTATGATAATTACACCTGACGCAATCGGAATATGCGTTGGTGTTGAGCCGTTATGATAATTACACCTGACGCAATCGGAATATGCGTCAGTGTTGCCTAACTGGCAAGGAGGTTTTAATGCTGGAAAATATTTTTGTGTTTCTGTTCGGCGCGATCATCGGAAGTTTTCTGAATGTCTGTATATACCGGATGCCGTTGAATGAATCCGTGGTCAGCCCGGGTTCGCATTGCCCGAATTGCAAAAAAGCCATCCCCTGGTACGATAATATTCCATTTGTGAGCTATTGCCTGTTGCTGGGGCGGTGCCGTTACTGCAAAAAGATAATATCGCCGAGGTATTTGCTGGTGGAGCTCTTGACCGGGCTGGTTTTTTTAGCCATGTTCGTCCGTTTTGGATTGAGTTTTGAGTTTTTTCTTTACAGCCTGTTCATCTGCGGCTTGATCATTTCCACTTTTATAGACATCGGTTACCGGATCATCCCGGATGAGATATCACTGGGAGGGATAGTCGTCGGGTTGCTGTTAAGTTTGGTAAAAAGCCTTTTTATCGCCCATCCCGGAGCGAAATTCGCTCCGCTTTTGAATTCCTGCCTGGGGGTTATTGTCGGTGGAGGGATTATTTATCTGACCGGGTTTATTTTTGATCTGATATATTTTAAGCTGCTCAAGAAGCCTCCGATACAGGGAGAGACCGAATCTATGGGCGGAGGGGACGTGAAGCTCCTGGCGATGATCGGAGCGTTTTTGGGCTGGAAGATCGCTTTGTTCACTTTTTTTATCGCTCCGTTTTTTGGCGCAGCGGTTGGTTTGATGAACATAGCTGTTAAAAAAGATCATACCATCCCTTACGGACCGTTCTTGTCGCTGGCCGCGCTTATCGGGATATTCTGGATGGACACAGTGCTTAAGTTGTTGTTGCTGCGATAATTACAAGACCGGGTCTTGAAGGGGATGAGATGGCAGTTTTGCAGGGATTGGAGTATTATATTTCCAAAAGGATCGGCCGGGCGATCATTGATTACGGGATGATCAAGGCCGGCGATAAGATCGCTGTCGCGGTATCCGGCGGCAAAGACAGCATGACGCTGTTGCGGATACTTAATGCGCGCAGGCGTTTTGTCCCGGTCAAATACGATCTTATGGCAATTCATGTGGACCAGGGCTATCCGCGCTCTTATTCGGCGGCGCTGATCAAATATTTCCGCAAACTTAAGGTTGATTATCATATCGAGAAAACAGACGCCCTTAAGAAAACCAAGAAAAAGGATATTAATTGTTTCTGGTGCTCCTGGAACCGAAGGAAGTCGCTTTTTCAGGCCGCGGCTAAGCTGGGTTTTTCCAAAGTGGCGCTGGGCCATCACCAGGACGATATAGTCGAGACCGTGCTGTTGAACATGTTCTTTCAGGGTGAGATCTCCGGGATGCGTCCGAACCAGGAGTTGTTCAAAGGCAGGATAACCCTTATCCGCCCGATGGCCTATGTGGAGGAGGAGATGATCGCCAGGTTCGTCAAACAGGAGAAGATCCCCCATGACAGCTGCACCTGCCCTAATTCGGTAATATCACACCGCGCTAAAATGGGCAAGATCATCAGCGGCCTGCGTAAGACCTGTCCGGAAGTGAAAACCAATATTTTTCGCAGCCTTCAACGCATAAAAAAGGATTATCTGCTTTAACAAAACACGCCTAAGTGGTATAATAAGAAACGGTCAGACGCAGTATTTTAAGAATAAAACTACAACGAACGGGGCTATAAATGGTGTGGTTATTCGGGGCGTTATTCCTTGTCCTGGCGGGGATCATAATCGGCATTGTGCTGAAGATCTCATCCCAGGTTAACGAGCGGCTGAACCAGATGAATCATTCGCTGCAGGACGCCAACAAGGTGATCGGCCAGAGCCTGGGAAGCGCCACGAGCATATTCGGCAGCGTCAGCGAATCGCTGGGCCGGTTGGAGCAGAGCAACCGCCATATCTTCGAGATCAGCAAGGATATCGCCAGCCTGCAGGATCTTTTGCGCGCCCCGAAATTAAGGGGGCAGATCGGCGAGACCCTGCTGGAAGATTTGATGTCCCAGGTCCTGCCGGTTAAACATTTCCAAACGCAATACCGCTTCAGGACCTCCGATACAGTGGACGCGGTGATCAAGCTGGGCGAGCGGCTGGTCCCGGTGGACGCGAAATTCAGCCTGGAAAATTTTCAAAAAATGGCCGCCACCGACAACGAACAGGAGAAGAATTCCCTGCGCAAGAAGTTCATCCAGGATATAAAGAACCGGATCGACGAAATTGCCTCCAAATATATCCTCCCCCAGGAAAACACCTACGATTTTGCCCTGATGTATATCCCTGCGGAGAACGTCTATTACGAGGTCACCATCCAGCAGGAGCTTTTCGCGTATTCAATCTCCAAGAAAGTTATTCCGGTCTCGCCGAACACATTTTACGCCTATCTTCAGGTCATCTGCCTGGGGCTTAAAGGCCTTAAGGTCGAGGAGAACGCCAAGGAAATATTGAAACACCTGGGGATGCTTTCCGTGGAGATCTCCAAGTTCAAAGAGGATTTTGAGCTTTTAGGCAAGCATCTGTCCAACGCCCACCGCGCTTTTGACGACGGCGCTAAAAGGCTGGAGCGGCTTTCCGACCGTATGGCGGACATACAGGACAGTAAGCAGGTTGTTCAGGAATAAGGATATGAGGCTGGATATAAAAGTCGTTCCCGGTTCAAGCCGCAGCGCGGTCAAAAAGGAGAACGGCGTTTTGAAGGTTTATTTGACCAAGCCCGCCCATGACGGTGAGGCCAATGTCCAGTTGATCCGCGTATTGGCCGAATATCTGGGCATAAAAAAATACCAGTTGGAGATAATAAAAGGCCATACCAGCAGGAACAAGGTTGTTCAAATAGATGACGACGCCAACCCCGGTATTAAAAAATGATCAAGCCCGGCCTTTTTTGGGTTTATTCGATAAAGCCCTCGTTGTAGGGGTCAGCGGCCGCGGGCACGGGAATATGTCTTTGAATTACGGGGATACCCGGGATTCGCTGGATAACCGGAAGGATTTCTTAGGGGATTTAGGGATCGATCTATCCCGGCTGGTTTGCGCCAAACAAGTCCACGGATGCGCGGTGGCCCTGATCGAAGAGGCGGATGCGGGTAAAGGGGCTTGTTCTTACGTGGAAGCTATAGACAATACCGACGCGCTTATTACCAGGCAGCCCGGCCTGGCTTTGGCGATATTTACCGCTGATTGTTTGCCGGTATTTTTATATGACCCGTTGACCAATAGTATAGGTTTGGTCCACGCAGGATGGAAAGGGACAAAATCCGGTATCGCGGCTGAAACCGCAGGGCAGATGAAAAAGCGGTTTGGCGCCCGTTCCGGTGATCTGTGCGCCTGGATGGGACCGGCGATAGGCGGATGTTGTTATCAGGTCGGCCCGGAATTCGCGGATTTGTTCGTTTCCGGTTTGAGCGAAAAGGAAAACAGCCTTTATCTGGATTTGGCCGCGGTAAATAAAGAGCAGCTTTTATCATACGGTCTTAAGGATAAGAATATCTCGGCCGCAGGTCAGTGCACTATGTGTGATGGCGGGCAGTTGTTTTCGTATCGAAAGGAAGGCAAAGCCGCGGGCAGGATGATGTCAGTGATGATGCTCAGGGATTGCCGGATGGATAATCGCGCCAAGGAGCGCAGTAAAAGATGCGTATAATAGTTCTGATCACCGCGAAAGATAAAAAACAGGCCCGTCGGATAGCCGATGAGTTGGTAAGGTTCAAGTTGGCTGCCTGCGTGAACATTGTCGGGGATGTCCGCTCCATATTTATTTGGCAGGGTAAGACCGAACGTCAGGCAGAGGTGATCCTTATCGTCAAGTCCACTAAAGCCAGGTTCAAGGCGATAGTCAAGATGGTGAAATCTTTGCATAGCTATGAGGTCCCGGAGGTCATTGCCGTGCCTATTATTGACGGCAGCGGCGACTATTTAAGGTGGATCGATGAATCTGTCGGTTAGTCCCTGGGATTATCTTTTTTCCTTCTGGGGCGGGGTTTTGGTAAGTTTTACTCCCTGTATTTACCCGTTGATCCCGGTGAGCGTCGGGGTGATCGGGATAAAGGCCGCAGGCTCGCGTTTACGCGGATTCTTCCTAAGCCTGGTCTATGTGTCCGGCATAGCGGTAACGTATTCTATCCTTGGGCTTTTTGCTTCTTTGACCGGGCGTCTTTTTGGCGAGATCGCCTCGCATCCCTGGACTTATATCCTGGTCGGAGGGCTTATATCGCTCTTCGGGCTGAATATGCTCGGTTTATTTAATTTGCCTTTGCCGCAGGTAATAAAAATAAAGACCGGGGAGCGCAAGACCAAAGGTTTCCCGGCGGTTTTTTTGCTGGGTTTAAGTTCCGGGTTAGTGGCGTCACCGTGCGTGACCCCGGCGCTGGTCTCGATTTTAAGCCATATAGCCACTACCCGCAAGGTGGTTTACGGAATGACTCTTTTGATGACTTTCGCTTACGGCATGGGGTTCAGCCTTATACTGGCAGGGACGTTCTCCGGGCTATTGGTAAATATTCCCAGGTCGGGTAAATGGATGGTTTACATCAAGAGAATAGCCGGGGCGCTATTGTTGATCATGGCCGGGTATTTTATTTACAACGGGATCGAAAGGTTTTAAAAATGCAAAGAACCGTCTTAGTCATCTTGATGTTTATGATTATCGGTTTGTTTTTATCAACGCCGCAGGCTTGGGCCGCGGGATCCCTGCCTGCAACGGATATATCCGGCCCGGTAAATTTTACGCTCAATGATCTTGATTCTAAGGCGGTATCCATTGCGGCATACCGGGGTAAAAAACCGGTTCTTTTGATCTTTTGGACGTCCTGGTGCCCGTATTGCCTTATCGGCCTGCGCGATCTTAACCAGAAATATCCGGGCCTGCAAAGATCCGGGTTTGATGTCCTGGCTATTAACGCCGGTGAATCGCGGGATAAGGCTGCGAGGGTCGCTAAGGATTATGAGCTGAAATTCAAGGTCCTCCTGGACATTGATCAGGAAACAGTCGGTTATTTCCGTGTTGTGGGTATTCCTTTGTACGTTTTGTTGAATAAGCAGGGAGAGGTGGTCTTCCGGGATAACCGTTATCCGGCGGATGAAATAGCCAAGAGATCAGCCCGATAAATGCAAAAAGATATCGCGAAGCTCCTGGACAATTGGAATAAACGGAATATCAAAGGGATATATCTGCCTAAGCCCTCGGATGTTTATACGAAGCTGTCCAGTATCATTCCTGTTACTGCGACAGTGGGTTTTTCCGGTTCGCGGACCCTGGAAGAGATAGGTTTGATCAAATTATTGGAGGCTCGCGGCAACAAGGTTTTTAATCCTTATAAACCCGGGTTGACCAATAACGAGAACATGAAGCTGCGCAAGCTGGGAGCGCAAGCCGATTATTATCTATCCAGCGCGAACGCCATAGCCCGTACTGGGGAGTTGGTTTTCTTTAGCGCGTTCGGCCAGAGGATCGCCGGATTGGCCAATGCCAGGCATGTGATCATTATCGCCGGGAGGAATAAGGTCACCGATGATCTGCCTTCGGCGTTGGAAAGGGCCAGGCAATATGTCGCCCCGCTTAACTGTAAACGCCTGGATTGGCCGGCTCCTTGCCATGCGGACGGTAAATGCCACAAGGAGATCTGTTTTTACCCGGAATATAAAAGAATGTGCTGCCAGACATTGATCATAGAAGCTGAACCCGCGCGCGACAGGTTAAGAGTTATTCTTGTGGGAACGCCGCTGGGATTCTAAAGGAACGTTATGCTGACCGAGATCATAAATGAATCGTTGAAGAACCGGGAATTCATCAATGTGGCTACCTGCGATCTGCAAGGCCGGCCTAATTCCGTGCCTAAGCTGTTGTTGAAGATCGAGGGTGAGTCCATTTATCTGGTGGATTATACCATCGGCAGGACCTATGAGAATCTGAAGGTCAATCCCCGGGTTTGCCTGTCGTTTGTGAACACCGAAACGCTTAAAGGTTATCAGATAAACGGAGGCGTGGAGGTCATCACTCAGGGGAAGTCTTATGAGGAGATAATCGGCCAGGTTTCCCAGAAGCAGATCAATCTTTCCATTGAACGGGTGCTTAAAGGCGTGAGCACAGGCAAGAGCCATGATAATTTTGAGCTTTTGGCGGCGGCCAAGAAATTCGCGGTCTTTAAAATAAAGATGGAAGAAGTGGTGCAAGTGGATTACAGCGGAACGGTGACCCGCGAAAAAACAGGGCAATATAAAGAAAGGTAAACGATGTTCGATAAGATCAAGGGTTTGATGGATATGCAGAAAAAAATGCAGGAGATAAAGCGTGAGCTGGATAACGCCAGCTTCGAGATCCAAAGCTCGGACGGAGCGGTTAAGATAACCATGAATGGCTCCCAGGAAGTTAAGGATGTGCGGATAAACTCGGATATCACCGAAGACCAGAAAGAAAAACTTTCCAAGGCGTTCAAGGACGCGTTTAACCGCTCGGTAAAACATTCACAGGAACTCGCCGCTCAGAAAATGAAAGACATTACCGGGTTGAAACTCCCGGGGATGTGAGCATAAAGCCATGGCTGATAAGGTTGATCTTCACAGCGTAGTCGAAAGTATCTGTTGGCAGGACAGGCGTTATAAGCCCGACGCTTATGAGTTCGTCCTGGAGGCGCTTTATTTTACCCAGAAAGAGCTTAAAAAGAGCGGGCATATAAGCGGTAAAGAGCTCTTGGAGGGAGTGCGGGAATTCGCCCTTCAGCAATACGGCCCGATGGCCAGGACGGTTTTTACTCACTGGGGGATAAGCAAAACCGATGACTTCGGCAACATAGTATTCAATATGATAGATAAAAAACTGCTTTCCAAGACCGAAATGGATACGATCGAGGATTTCAGGGATGTCTATGAATTTGACACGGCATTGAAGCCCGCGCTGGGCGATATCAAGCTATAGGTGAGCGATATGAAAAGAATAAGGGGTTTTGCTACAGGTATAGGAAGTCTTCCGCACAAGGACCCGAGCGCGGCGGTCGATCTGGTGTTAAAGTGCCTTCCGGAGATCCCGTTCTGGCCACAGTTGCCAAAACGCAGCGTGAAAGAAGGGATGGTCGCGCAGTTCAGCGAGAATATGCCCTGCCTCAAAGTCACCCCGGATGGTTTGATGTTCGATCCGCGCCAGTATGATAAAGAGATGGAAAGCTTCTATGAGCGGATCATTGCCAATGACGTGGATCATTTTAAGATCAGCGAGGATTTTGCCCCGGGTTTTTACGAATTATGCCGCAGGCTGAAGAATAGCGATCTGGGGAGGGTAGAATTAATTAAATGCCAGATCACCGGCCCGTTCACTTTCGCCGGGAGCGTTAATTCTCCCGACGGTAAAGCCATGATCTCCGATCCTGTCTATATGCAGGCGGTTATCAAGGGGCTGATGATGAAAGGCCTATGGCAGATCGATAAATTAAAGGGATTCGGAAAAAAGATAATTATCTTTCTGGATGAGCCTTACCTGGCTTGTTTCGGTTCGGCCTTCAGCCCTTTGAGCAGAGAGGGCGTGGTCAGGGACCTGTCGGAATTGACCCGGGCATTTCAGTCCGCAGGGGCGTTGGCCGGGGTACATTGCTGCGGCAACACCGATTGGTCTATATTTACCGACGATGCGGGAATGGATTTGATCAATTTCGATGCCTATGGCTTCTGGGATAAACTGGAGATCTATAGCGCTAATCTTAAGGCGTACCTTAGTAAAGGCGGGTTGCTTTGCTGTGGTATAGTCCCGACCCGGGAATTCGGACCGGATATCAGCCTTGAACTGCTTTTGGGGAAGATTGAAGCCGGGATCAGCGGTTTGATCAAGAAAGGCTTGGACCGTGACCTTATCCTGGATAATCTTCTGGTCAGCCCGAGCTGCGGCCTGGGGACCCTGGATGTTGAAAAAGCCGAACAGATCCTAAGCCTCTTAAAACTGCTTTCTTCGCGTTTGCGAAAATACTGATAAACCGTTCTTAAGTTGTCCGATGAAGAAAACATCCAATAGCCTCGGATCGCGATCCCTCCCCAAAGGCGGTATCCTGGCTGGTATTGCCATTCTTTCCCTGCTGATCAGGCTTATATATATATGGCAACTGAAGGCCACGCCTCTTTTTAATTTTTTTGCCGGCGACTCGAGATTTTACGATCTCTTTGCCATGAAGATAGTCGAAGGAAACTTCCTATATAAAGATTCGGTTTGTCTTAATCCCCTATACCCGTTATTCTTATCCGCGGTTTATTTTATTTTCGGCCACAGCATTGTTGCGGCGGTTTTTCTTCAGGCCATACTGGATTCTTTGACATGTTTATTGTTGTATTTCCTGAGCGTCAGGGTATTCAAGAACGAAATCCTGGGCCTGGCGACAGCGTTCATCTACGCCGGTTACGCGATGGCGGTATTCTATACGGGGTTCCTCCTGGATGTCACGCTCGTTGTTTTTCTGAACGTTTTATTCGTTCTGCTCGTCCTGCGGGCGCAGGATAAAAAAAAGCCGTTGGCCTGGGTATTTGCCGGCGTTGTCCTGGGCCTGGCCGCGGTATTAAAAGCAAGCATTTTATTATTCGTGCCTCTGCTTATGTTTTGGCTTTTGTATATTAACGGGACCAGGGCCATTATCCGGGATATTGCTCTGCCGCTCGGGCTTATTATTATATGCGTATCCGCGGTGCTATTCCCTTTTGCAGTGAAGAACTATTTGATCGAAAAGAATTTTTCGCCGTTCCCCGCGCAAGGGGGGCTGAATTTTTTTATCGGGAATAATCCTTTTGCCCGCGGGACATATACCCCTTTTTACGGAATACCGGACTCTCCGGTAGACCAGGTAAAAGCTTATGCCCGTATTGCCGAAGCGGACAAGGATGGTGGCCCGCAAAAGGAAATTCCCCAAGGTAACTCCGTGATCGCTAAAAATGCTTCCCGGTGCGGGTTCAACAAATGGCTGCATTTCGCGGTGAACAAAAAGTCCCGGTATTGGCTTAAGAAAGGGCTGTATTTCGCGGTGAACAATAAATCCCGGTATTGGCTTAAGAAAGGGCTGTTTTTCGCGGTGAACAATAAATCTCGGTATTTTCGCTTATGCCTTAAAAAACTGGCTCTTTTTTTTAACGAGGAAGAAATTCACCTGAACGTCAATTATTATTTTTGTAAAAGATTCATCCCGGCGTTGAACTATCCTTTATTCTCATTCGGCATCCTGGCGCCGTTCGCCGTGGCCGGGTCTGTTCTTGCCGTGCGTAAAAAAGTGCGCAATGCCTACGCGGTAATTTTGTTTGTTTGCGGCCACGTGGTTTTTCTGTGCCTTTACTATATGGCGGCGCGATACCGGATGCCTGCTGTTCCTTTTATGATCGTATTAGGCGCTTATGGCGCCTTCGGTTATGCGAGGCTTTTCAAGCGCGAACGATTGAAGGAGTTGTTTTTATTCTCTTTATTGCTGGGTGGATTGTTCCTGTTGGCCTATAAACCGACATTCCCCGTAAACTCCAGGAATGATTTCGCGGTTTCCTATAATAATCTGGGCAACGCGTATATCCGGGAAAATAAAAACGATCAGGCGTCCAGGGAATACCTTAATGCTATCCGGGCAAATCCGGGGTATGCCCAGGCGCATTATAACCTCGGCAATGTTTATTACCTGAAAGATATGTTCCAAGAGGCCGCGGCTGAATACCGGGAGACCATAAAGCTGGATCCGGCAAACGGACAGGCGCATAATAACCTGGCGGTATATTACTTTTATGTCGAGAAAGACGTAAAGCAAGCCCGGGACCACGCCAATGAAGCGCTTAAGTATTACGCTACGGTCAACCCTGAGTTTTTGCAGGAGTTGTTCAATGCCCGGGGCAATAAAAATGAGGGGGGAGGGCCCTGAGCGCGTATCCCGGTTTCCCGGGATAATGACAAGAAACTATTTGACAAAATAACCTGAAAGTAATATTATAAAGCCTGTTTTCGGACCCCCTCGCAATTCGCCGGGGTTAAATCCTCTCCGCTTAAGGCGGATCAAATCTAAGGAGCTTAACCGATGAAAGAAATACGAATCCATGCCCGCGCCGGACAAGGGGCGATCACCACGGCGTCTATATTGGGCAATGCATATTTTCTTAAAGGGATGTATCCTTACGCCTTTCCGCATTTCGGGGCGGCCAGGATGGGCGCGCCGATGAACGCCTTTGTCCGCGTGGACGATAAGCCCGTGCGGCTGAGAAGCCAGATCTATGAGCCGAATTATCTAATTATAGTCGATGCCACGCTGATGCGCGGTTTCAACTGTTTCTCCGGCCTGAAAGAGGACGGCATAGCTATTGTCAGCGCCAGGGAAGGGATAGAGGTCCCCAAGGTAAAAACCAAGCAAAAAGCGTATGTTATCCCGGCCAACGATATAGCGATGAAGACCATCGGCCGGCCTTTGGGAAACACCGCGTTGCTCGGCGGGTTCTGCGCCGCTACCGGTGAATTGGAGCTGGATTCGTTATTCGCGGCCATAAAGAAGAGATTCTCCGGAAAAGCTGTTGACGCCAATGTCGAAGCGATCAAACAGGGGTATGATTTCGTTAAGAATCTGATGAAATAAGTCTTAATTTAACCCCTCGCAATTCGCTCGGGGTCAAATTCTCTCCGCCTAAGGCGGATCAAATTTGAGGAGCTCAATATGTTCGGTCCATTAAATTGTAAGCCAGGCACCAGCAGGAATAATAAAACAGGTTCATGGCGCGTGGAATCCCGGCCTAATTTTTTGCACAAGAATTGCATCGGCTGTAAGATGTGCTTAGTCATTTGTCCCGAAGGTTGTATCGAGGGGACGGAGAAGAATGCCTATACCTTTGATCCGGCTTATTGCAAGGGATGCGGCGGCTGCGCGCTGATCTGCCCGAAAAAAGATATTGAGATGGTTAAGGAAGAATCCCTTTAAAATATAAGAAAAGAGAAAGAGGGTTAAAATATGAAAGAGTTTCTTGAAGGTTCGATGGCAGTAGCAAGGGCTATACAGCTTTGTAAACCCGGAGTAATATCCGCTTATCCCATAACTCCCCAGACCCATATCGTCGAAGAGCTGGCGCAGATGGTCGCCGACGGGCATATAGACGCGCAGTTTGTCAACGTCGAATCGGAGCATTCAGCCGCTTCTGTGGTGTTGGGATCTGAGGCCGCCGGCGTGCGCTCTTACACTGCGACCAGTTCGCAGGGGCTTTTCCTGATGGCTGAGGTGGTCTTTAATATCGCGGGTATGCGCCTTCCTTTGGTAATGACCGACGCTAACCGGGCTATATCGGCGCCGATCAATATCTGGAACGATCAGCAGGACAGCATTTCACTGCGCGACGCCGGATGGATCCAGCTCTACGCCGAGGATATCCAGGAAGCGGTGGATTTGCATTTCCTGGCCTACAGATTAGCCGAGGATAAATCCATGATGCTGCCGGTAATGGTCTGTATGGACGGTTTCATCCTGACCCACGGCATTGAAACAGTGGATATGCCCAGCCAGGAGCAGGTGGATAAATTTCTCCCTCCTTACCAGGCTTTATACAAGTTGGATGTGGATAACCCCATCACCCTGGGGCCGCTGGCTGATCCGGATTATTACACGGAAACCCGTTATGCGATCCATGAAACCCAGAAAAAGGCGTTGGACCTTATCCCGAAATTAACCGCGGAATTTTCCAGGGTCTTCGGCCGTAATTATAACGGCCTGGTGGAGGGGTATCATTTGAAAGGCGCCGAAAGGGTCATCGTGGCCATGGGTTCGGTCTGCGGCACGATCAAGGATGTGGTTGATGAACTCAGGGCAAAAGGCAAGAAAGTCGGGCTGCTGAAAGTTTCATCTTTCCGCCCGTTTCCGGTCCAGGCGATCTATGAGGCGTTAAAGGGCGTTCCCAAAGTTGGTATCCTGGATAAATCAGTATCCCTGGGGTCTTACGCGCCGTTGGCCGTGGAGACCAGGGCGGTATTTTTCGGCAAAAAGAATAAACCGGAGGTTATCAGCAGCTTTGTCGCCGGGCTTGGCGGCAGGGATATCACCCCGGATTCGATAAAAGAGATCTTCCGCATGCTTACCCAGAAAGAAAAGTCCTGTGAGTTTATCGATTTGAAACCTGAACTTTTAAAGGAGAATTATGAGTAAAAATATCTTTAATTCCGGACATACTGCCTGTTCGGGCTGCGGCCAGTCAATGGCGGTAAAATTAGTTTTTGAGGCTGCGGGCCGCAATACTATGGTGGCCAACAGCACCGGATGCCTCGAGGTTTTTTCCACCAAATACCCTGAGTCGTCCTGGGATATCCCGTTCGTCCATTCCCTGTTCGAGAATTCAGCCGCGGTCGCTTCAGGCGTTGAAGCCGCGCTTAAGTATTTGGGGAAGAAGGACGGAATAAACGTTATCGCCGAGGGCGGCGACGGCGGTACCGCGGACATCGGTTTGCAGGCTTTATCCGGGATGTTGGAGCGGGGCCACGACATACTGTATGTGTGTTATGATAACGAGGCGTACATGAATACCGGCATCCAGCGAAGCGGGCTTACTCCTTTTGACGCGAATACCACCACCAGCCCCAAAGGCGCTAAATCTTTCGGCAACCTGCGTTTCAAAAAACCTATGCCGGAAATAACAATGGCCCATGGTATCCCGTACGTGGCTACCGCTTCGGTGGCATATCCCCAGGACATACAAAGAAAGGTAAAGAAAGCGCTTTTGATAAAAGGGCCTAAATACATTCAGATCCATGTTCCCTGTCCTTTAGGATGGCAGCATGGTTCGCAGCTTACTTCCGATGTGGCAAAGCTGGCGGTGGATACGGGATTATACCCCTTGATCGAATACGAGAATGGTAAGCTTGCCGCTGTGCGCAAGATCACCCCTAAACCGGTTAGCGAATACCTGAAAGTCCAGGGCAGGTTTAAGCATTTATTGGCGGCTCCGGATGAGATAAAGAAAGTCCAGGATATCGCGGATGCGAATATCGCGAAATACGGTTTAAAAATAGAAAACACCCAGAGCTGATAAGGCTCAAATTTGAGGAGGGCAACAAGATGGTAAAAGTTACAATTGATAATTCGGCCTGCGTGGGTTGCGGTTTATGCGAACAGGCCTGTCCTGAAGTATTCAAGGTCGAAGGCGATGGTATCGCCCATGTTAAGGCCAGCTTTTGCGACCAGCACAATCTCAAGGAAGTGGCTGATCAGTGCCCGGTCACCGCGATCAAAGTCAGCTGATCTGTAGACGTTGTATCTAACTCGCCGGAATGCATTGAGTTACAAATAAATGTTTTGGCGGTTAAAATGGAATAAATAAAAACCCCTGGTTCAAAATGACCAGGGTTTTTTATTTGGAAACGAATATAATTTCGCTTAAAACATTTATTTGTAACCCTATATCCTTAAATGCGTTAGCTACAACGTCTGCTGGTTGGTGGCGATTTTGGTAAGTTCTAAAAGAAACGTGCTGAAGGCATCGTCCTTTTTCTGCTGAACAGCTTTTTGACTGAACACTGCTTTTTCCTCGCTATATTTCTTTTCGTCGATACCGATCTTTTCTTTTAGTTTTATTATATATATCCCTGAGTTTGTCTCGATCGGCCCTGCAGGCTGTTCGGTTTTAAGATCATAAGCCGCTTTGAAAAAATCATCCGATGCCCCGATAGTGTTGATATAACTGTTATCCTTGAACAAGTCTGTGGAGTTGATGGTCAATTGAAGTTCTTTGCTGATCTTTTCGAAATCCGCGGTTTTAGGGTTAGCCTGATAAGCGGCCTGCAGCTTTTCCATGCAGACTTTAGCTTTTTCCCGGGCGATATCCTTGCTTTTTGTTTTGATCACCGCTGTCTTGACTTTCTCTTTGATCGCCTCGAATTCCGGGATATAAGGATCTTTTCTTTCTTTCAGCCGCATCAGATAATAGCGTTTATCCAGCTCTACCGCCGGAATAGTCTGCCCGATCTTCAGGGATGGCAATTGCTCCGATACCTCTTGCAGCCAGCCGATCCCGGGTATAGGGTCGGTTTGGCCGAACAGGCCGGTTTCCTTTATAACCAGGGCGCAATCCCGGGATATTTTTTCCAGGGATTCTTTCCTGGCCAAGCGGAAGGCCACGTCATCCATTTTTGTCTTGGAATCTGTTTCCAGGTATTCCAGATTGAAGGAGAGGGGGAGCTTGAATTCCAGGGAATTCTTGTCGAAATAGCCTTTTATTTCTTCTTCTGACGGGGTTATGTCTTTTTCGAAATCCGCCGGGATGGCGGCGATATAATTAAGGCTGATCTGCTCGTTTTCTTTCTTGTATGCCTTTTTGATCTCGTCATTCGTCAAGGTTATGTCTTTGGTTACAGCTTCATATACCTTCTGGATCATCAGGTTCTGCCGGGTCTGCTCTTCGAATACACGGGGCTGCAGGTGTAGGCCGTATTTAACGCTGTTCTCATAAAGTTTTTTGTCGAATTGCCCATTTCTCTGAAAGGCGGGGGTGTTCTGCAGCTCCCGGACAAGCTCGGCATCCGAGATGCGGATCTTGCGTTTTGCGGCTTCGTGCAGAAGGATGAGGCGCTGAATGGCCAGGCCCTTGAGATTGAGCATTTTCTGAAGGGTGTAATAATCCTCCCCGAAACGCATCATCGCCTGGACCTCCGAGGCCTTCAGGGCGTCGAGGTAATCCTGCTGCTGAATGGTCTTGCCGAAAAGCTTGCCATAGACAGCTTCCTGTTTTTTCTGGTTAGTCGCGCTGTTAGTCCCCCATAAGAAGAAGGCAGGCAGGACCAGGACGATAAGCGCCAGCCATATTTTTTTCTGGACTTTCTTGTTATTCAACATTTTTAACATTTTGTTCCTCCTTGGATACGGATACAATGCGCACACCGGACATTTCTATGTGGCCGGGTGCACCAACCTTTCCAATTAGGTTGGGTGTAAATGCATTGCGCAATAAACCGTTTGGCTATATAAAATCCTATTATAACCAAAATTCCAAATAATACAATTTTTTCTTTACAAGCCATTCCGCTAAATGTATAATAAAACACCGTGTTAGGAATAAATACATTTTTAGACAAGGAAGGATGATCAAATGAAAAATAACGTTTTGAAACTCGGATTGCCTAAGGGAAGCCTGCAAGAGGCCACTTTCAGGATGTTCAAGAAGGCCGGTTTCAGCGTTTCTTTGCCTTCGGAACGTTCATATTTTCCTTATATCGACGATCCCCAGATAGATCTGGTATTGTTGCGGGCGCAGGAAATGTCCAGGTACGTGCAGGACGGGGCTTTGGATTGCGGGATCACCGGAAATGACTGGATACTGGAGAACCGCTCAGACGTGGTCAGGGTCACGGATCTGGTTTACGCCAAGCAGAGCATGAGCAAGGTCCGTTGGGTCCTGGCTGTGCCGGAATGCACCGGGATAAGGTCTCTGAAGGATTTGAACAACAAGCGCGTTGCCACGGAACTGGTCAATGTAACCAAGGATTTCTTTAAGAAGAATAAAGTTAAAGTGGACGTGGAATTCAGCTGGGGCGCCACCGAGGTCAAGGTGAGCTCCGGGCTGGTGGACGCCATCGTGGAATTGACCGAGACCGGCCGCAGCCTTAAGGCCAATAAGCTGGCGATAATGGATACCCTGTGCGAATCCACGACCCAGTTCATCGCCAATAAAGATTCCTATAAGAACGCTTGGAAAAAGGCCAAGATCGCCCAGATCGCGCTTCTTTTAAAAGGGGCCATCGCAGCTGAAGGTAAGGTCGGCCTGAAAATGAACGTCAAAAAGTCCGATGTCGCGAAAGTGTCCGGGCTTTTGCCCGCGCTCAAGGAGCCCACGATCTCCGGGCTTTCCGCCCAGGGATGGGTCGCCATAGAGACTATAATCGACGAGAAAGTGGTCCGGACGCTGATCCCCGCTTTAAAAGCGGCGGGGGCGGAGGGGATCATCGAATATCCTTTAAACAAGATAATTTATTAACGAAGTATTACGGAGGAATACAATGCCTTGCGGTAAAAAAAGAAAAAGAAGAAAGATAGCGACCCATAAGAGAAAAAAGATGCGTCGCCGTCTTCGCCATATCAAGAAAAGAGCCTGGGCATAAACGCCTCAGGCTTATCGGCACATATAATGGTTTTTAGGTCTTATCTGAGGATGGGGGCGGTTGTTTTATGCCTGAGCGCGGTTCTTTGCGCCTGCCGCAATGCCTTTGCCTTTGACCGCAGGATGTCCGCAGCGCTGAGCCATTATATCATGGCCGGGTTGAGCGAAAAAGCCGGAGATCTGGATCAGGCTGTCGAAGAATATAAAAAGGCGTTAAGCGCCGATTACAAGAACGCGGCGATCCATCTGAACCTGGCCGCGGTCTACCTGAAGAAAAAGGACACCCCCGGCGCGATCGCGGAACTGAGCCTCGCCGCGAAGTTCGATCCGGAATCCGTTGAGCCGCACGCGATATTGGCCCTCTTGTATTTTTCCCAGGAAAAATTAGACGCTGCCGGAAATGAATATGAAAAGGCGCTGAAGAACGCTTCGCGCCTTGAGCCCAAGAACTCAGGGGTCTTGAAGAAACTGGGCCTTTTGTATCTGGAGAAAAAAGATTACAAAGCGGCCGAGGGCATCTACAAGAAAGTGCTGGAGTTGTCCCCTGAGGACGCCGAAAGCCGATTTCTTTTAAGCAGCGTTTATGACGAGCAGAAAGACCGGGACAGGGCTGTCCTTGAGCTGAAAAAGGTCCTGGAGATGGCCCCTGATTTTCACCAGGCCTTGAATTACCTGGGGTATCTTTATGTCGAGGAAAACCGCAACCTTGCCGAGGCGGAGAAGTTGATAAAAAAAGCGGTGGAGCTTTCTCCGGATAACGGCGCGTATATCGACAGCCTGGGCTGGCTTTATTTTAAAAAGGGCGATCCTAAAGAGGCTCAGGTCCAGCTGGAAAAGGCGGCCGGCCTGCTGGAGGACCCGGTGATCTACGACCATTTGGGCGATGTCTATTACTCTATGAACGACCGGGAAAGATCCAGGCTGAATTGGGAAAAATCCTTAGAACTTAAATCCGATCAGGATAAGGTCAAAGAAAAAATAAAGGGGCTGAAGAGATAATGGAATATTCGGACGATAAAATAAAGGGGTTGGAACTCCAGGCTAAGGATATCCGCAGGCTTATTGTGCGGATGCTGGGCAAGGCCTGCTCCGGGCATCCCGGAGGAAGCCTTTCTTCCACTGACCTGGTCACCGCGTTGTTCTTTGAGGCCCTTAAGCATAAGCCTCAGGAGCCTAACTGGCCGGATCGCGACCGTTTTCATATGTCTAAAGGGCATTGCTGCCCGTTATGGTACGCGGCGCTTGCCGAATCAGGATATTTCCCGCAGGAGAAGCTGTTCACCTTGCGTCAGCTGGGTTCGATGCTCCAAGGCCATCCCGACCGCCGCACCCCGGGAGTGGAATCCGCTTCCGGATCGTTGGGCCAGGGGTTGTCCGTTTCCTTGGGGATCGCGCTTGCCGCCAGGCTTGACGGAAAAGATTACCGTGTTTACTGCCTGATGGGCGACGGCGAGATACAGGAAGGCAATGTCTGGGAAGCGGCTATGGCGATCAGCCACTACAAATGCGACAATGTCTGCGCTATATTGGATTATAACGGTTTTCAGATAGACGGGAAGAACAGCGAGGTAATGGGGCTTGAGCCGGTTGCTGCCAAGTGGCAGGCGTTCGGCTGGCATACTATAGAGATCGACGGGCATAATATGCGCCAGATCCTCGGCGCCTACGATCAGGCGAAGACGGTAAAAGGCAAGCCTACGATAATCATCGCCCGTACCACAAAAGGCAAGGGTGTGTCTTTCATGGAGAATGTGGTCGGCTTTCACGGATGCGCGCCTACACCCGAACAGGTGGAAAAGGCGTTAAAGGAACTGGAATAATAAAAATGACGGAATTACTTTATCAGCGCGATGTGTACGGCAAGACCCTGGTGGAATTAGGCAAGGTTAACCCGAATATTGTGGTTATGGACGCGGATCTTTCCAGCTCCACCCGGACCAGCCTTTTTGCCAGGGATTTCCCAAAGAGGTTTTTCAATATGGGCGTGGCTGAACAGAATATGATGGCTGCCGCCGCAGGGTTGGCCAGCTGCGGCAAGCAGGTTTTTGTTTCCACCTTCGCCATATTCGCCACAGGACGGGCCTGGGATCAGGTCAGGAATTCCATATGCTACAACAATTTTAACGTCAAGATAGTCGCGACCCACGCCGGTGTCAGCGTAGGCCCCGACGGGTCAAGCCATCAGGCGCTGGAGGATATCGCCTTGATGCAGGTGATCCCCAATATGAACATAATCGTTCCTTGCGACGGGCCGCAGACCCGTGAGGCGCTGCTTGCCGTCGCTCAGTCCAAAGGCCCCTGCTACATCCGTTTAGGCCGGGCGAAAGTCCCCACCCTGGAGAATAAAGGAGAATTCAAGATCGGCAAGGCGCAGGTCCTGACCCAGGGAAATGACGTGGCTATCGTTGCCTGCGGGACCATGGTCAATGAATCATTGGCCGCGGTCGCCAACCTTAAGGCAAAAGGCGTAAAGGCCAGGTTGATAAATATGCATACCATAAAACCGCTGGACACGGATGTCCTGTTGGACGCGGCCCGCTCCACTAAAGGGATCGTGGTTTGCGAAGAGCACAGCACCATCGGCGGCCTGGCTTCCAGCGTCGATGCCCTGCTCGCCGAGCGGCATCCGACAAAGATCCTGAGCATAGGGATAAAAGCGCGGTTCGGCCAATCCGGAGAACCGGAAGAATTATTCAAAGAATATAATATTACCGCCGGCGACATAGAAAAAGCGGCGCAAGCCATAGTCTCAGGTTAATGACCTGGTTTTAGCAAAACCACATCAGCCGTGCTTACCTTTAATTCTTACGCCAAAATAAACCTGTATCTGTCCGTCCTGAACAAGCGCCCGGATAACTACCACGATATAAACAGCCTTTTTGAGCGAATCAGCCTTTCCGACCGTATCACGCTTACCCCGCTTAAGAAAAACACCATAGAGCTTTATTCGAACGAAAGATCATTGCCTTGCGACGCCTCCAATCTTGCTTTTAAGGCCGCGAAGTTATTAAAGGATGAATTCAAGGTCGCAAAAGGCGTGCGCATCCGCTTGACCAAGCGCATTCCTATAGGAGCGGGATTAGGCGGAGGCTCGAGCAATGCCGCGTATGTGCTTATGGGCTTGAACAAGCTCTGGGGCTTGAAACTCAGCCGTCAGCGTTTAAGCCGATTAGGCGCGAAATTAGGCAGCGACATACCATTTTTCATCCAGGACCTTAGTTTCGGCCTGGTCAGCTCAAGAGGAGAGAAGATAAAGCCGGTTCCGGAGCTTTCCGGGCTTCATTTATGGCATATCCTGGTTGTTCCACGGATAAACGTGCCCACCCCGTTTATATATAACAAATTGGACGATCTGCGTAAATCCGGGTTGACAATTAGGGTTTCCGATGGTAAACTAATAACTTTAGTATTGAAAAATAAGGATTTTTCCGGTTTAAACAAAGCGCTTTTTAATGATTTGGAAGCGGTTACCCTGCGTTTTTATCCGGAAGTGGTAAAAATAAAGAAAGCGATCCTCCATTTCGGCGCTAATCCGACATTAATGTCCGGAAGCGGTCCGGCGGTTTTTAGTATTTTCTCTTCTCGAAAGGATGCTGTGCGTTTATTCGGGCAGCTGAAAGAGAAACACCGTCTCTGGCGTATCTTTCTGGTTAGGACAGTTTGAATCAGAACAGGGAGGTCAAGATATGGAGATCACCGAGGTCAGGGTATTTCTTAAGGATTCGCAGGATAAGAAACTTAAGGCCTACGCCACAGTTACTTTCGACAATGCATTCGTAGTCAGGAATATAAAAGTGATCCAGGGGACTAACGGGGTATTCATCGCCATGCCTTCCCGCAAAGTCAAGCAGCCCTGCCATAAGTGCAATTTTAAGAATGAGTTCCGTTCCAAGTTTTGTAACCAGTGCGGCGCGCAATTACCTGTATCCAGCCAACCGGCAGTCCCGGAGATGAACGCCCAGGCTGAACATAAAGATATCGCGCATCCGATAACCCAGCAATTCCGGGATTATCTGCAAAAGAAAGTCCTGGATGCGTATGAACAGGAAGTGAAAAAAGGCCCTGCTGCTTCCACTACCCATGAGGAAGTATAATCTGGTTAATTGAGGAGTTTTACATTTGCCCGGTAGTGTCCCGCAACTCATTTAGTTTGCGGCGGGATGCCGTTTCCGATATGAAGTCTAGAAGAACGGCGAATGGCAGCACATCAGAATTTCCCCGTCTTGCAGGCAAGAATGATCGACGGGATCAGCCCCGCCTGTAGTTTAGATCGAGGGCGGGAGGGTCTGACTGTCTGAAGATTAAGATGCCGGGTGGAATCTAGACCGGAAATATTGATAGTTTAAATTAAAGGTTTAGTTATATTGCCCGGTAGTGTAACGGCAGCACATCAGAATTTGGGTCTGACTGTCAAGGTTCGAATCCTTGCCGGGCAACATAAATTCAAGCAAGGATGAGAACCAAGGGGGTGCGGGGGAA